>JANTHQ010000179.1 GCA_024762375.1 Anaerolineaceae bacterium | reverse complement strand
CGGTGGAAGTGCTCAAATCGGGCGATGGCGGCGCAGCACTCAATCAAGCCATTTTGGCGAAAGACAGTCCGCTGGCCGATGTGTTTTACGGCGTGGATAACACCTTCCTCAGCCGTGCGCTGGAAAATGATATTTTCGTGCCATACGAATCGCCGGAACTGAAGAATATTCCCGACGCGCTGAAACTGGACGCGGAAAATCGCGCCCTGCCGGTGGATTTCGGCGATGTGTGTCTGAATTACGACAAAAAATATTTTGCCGAAAGCCCACTCGACCCGCCCGCGTCACTGGAAGATTTGGCCGATCCCGCGTATGCCAACCTGACCGTGGTGGAAAATCCCGCCACATCCACGCCGGGGCTGGCGTTTCTGCTGGCGACCATCGGGCATTTTGGCACCGACGGCTATCTGCAATACTGGGCCGATTTGAAAGCGAATGGTGTTTCGGTGGCTGACGGCTGGGAAGACGCCTATTGGGGGCAATTCTCTGCCGCTTCCGATGGCGACCGCCCGATTGTGGTGAGTTATGCCACCAGCCCCGCCGCCGAAGTCTATTTTGCCGAAACACCGCCCGCCGAATCGCCCACCGCGGCTGTCGTCGGCGATGGAACCTGCTTCCGCCAAATCGAGTTTGTCGGCATTTTGAAAGGCACAAAACACCCCGCCGAAGCCAAAAAACTGGTGGATTTCATGCTCGGCAAAACATTCCAGGAAGATATTCCGCTGAATATGTGGGTGTATCCCGCCAACAGCACCGCCGAATTGCCGGACGTTTTCACCAAATTCAGCGTTGCGCCGCAAAATCCGGCAATCGTTTCACCGGAGGATATTCAAGCCAACCGCGAAAACTGGATTGAGGCGTGGACAAAAACGGTATTGCAGTGAAAAGTGAAAAACGAATAGTGAATAATTTTTCACTTTTCACTATTCGTTATTCACTATTTCTCCTGCCGATTCTCTTTTTCATCTTCTTCTATTTTTACCCCCTCGGTGCGA
Organism: Anaerolineaceae bacterium; assembly: GCA_024762375.1. Lineage (GTDB taxonomy): Bacteria > Chloroflexota > Anaerolineae > 4572-78 > 4572-78 > JANTHQ01. The sequence continues at coordinate 4,220 of JANTHQ010000179.1, read as the reverse complement.
TTCTGAAACTCAGTTTCGCGCCGGCGGGGGCGCTCGACCTGTCTGCCGTGGCGAAAATTGTGCGCGAGAGTTATTTTTGGCGCGTGCTGTCTTTCACACTGTGGCAGGCGACGGCCTCCACCGCACTGACGCTGGCGCTGGCGCTCCCCGGCGCATACGTTTTTGCCCGCTACGATTTTCCCGCCAAAGCCACACTGAAAGCCATTAGCACCCTGCCGTTTGTGTTGCCGACGGTGGTGGTCGCCAACGCCTTCACCGCGCTGCTCGGCCCGCGCGGCATTTTGAACGACTGGCTGATGGCGGCGTTCAGCCTGCCCCGCCCGCCGGTTGACCTGACGCACACCATCTGGATAATCCTGCTGGCGCACATTTTTTACAATTACAGTGTCGCGCTGCGCATCATCAGCGGGTACTGGCAAAACCTGCCCGCCGATTTGGAGGAAGCCGCGCAAATGCTCGGCGCATCGCCCGCGCGGGCTTTTTGGCGCGTGACTGTGCCGCTGCTGACCCCCGCCATTTTCGCGGCGGGCGTGCTGGTTTTCATTTTCTCGTTCACCAGTTTTGGGGTGATTTTGATTCTGGGTGGCGCAAAATTCGCCACAATTGAAGTCGAAATCTATCGACAGGCGGTGAATTTATTTAATTTACCCGTTGCGGCGACCCTTTCGGTGGTGCAGATTGGCGTCACCTTTGCGCTGATGACCGTTTACACCCGCTTGCAATCGAAAATGGCCGCGCCCGCCAAACTCGAATCGCGCCGAAGCGTGCAGCGTTCTGTGCGCACCGCCAGAGACCGTCTCATCGTCGGCGGCAATTTGGGGCTGATGGCGTTGCTGCTGGCAACGCCGCTCGCCGCGCTGGTGGCGCGGTCGTTTCTGGGCGAAAACGGATTCACGCTGGCATTTTACCGTGAATTATTCATCAACCGGCGCGGGTCGCTCTTTTTCGTCCCCCCCGGCGAGGCGGTGTTCAATTCCACCGCCATCGCGTTGACCACTGTGCTGTTCGCGGTGGTTCTCGGCGGGATTATCGTGCTCATGCTCAGCGATTCGCGGCGTGGCTGGGCGCGCTGGCTCGACCCGCTCTTCATGCTGCCGCTCGCCACCTCGGCGGTGACGCTCGGCTTCGGATTTATCATCGCGCTGAACAAACCACCGCTTGCCCTGCGCAGTTCGCTCATTTTGGTGCCGATTGCCCACACGCTGGTGGCGATTCCGTTCGTCATCCGCAGTGTTTTGCCCGCCGTGCGCCGCATCAACCCGAATTTGCGCGAAGCCGCCGCCGTGCTGGGGGCATCGCCGGGGCGGGTGTGGCGCGAGATTGATTTTCCGCTGGTGCGGCGCGCGTTGCTGGTCGGCGCGGTGTTCGCGTTCACCATCAGCATGGGCGAATTCGGCGCGACGGTGTTCATCGCTCGCCCGCAAACGCCAACCATGCCCGTGGCGATTTTCCGCTTTTTAGGGCAGCCCGGCGCGCTCAATTACGGGCAGGCGCTGGCCATGAGCACCCTGCTCATGCTGGTTTGCACCGTCGGCTTTTTGGGGATTGAACGTTTTCGGCTGGGTGATGAAGGGGAGTTTTAGGCAACCCCCTCCCTAACCCTCCCCCTAAATGGGGAAGGGGGAGGGTGAGTCACAAGGAGTTTTGATTGACGCAAAATCAGGTACTTTTATTGGTTGATTCGCTGAAAAAATCATTTTCGCCCGACCATGCCGCAGTGAACGGGGTCAGTCTGTCGGTGGCGGCGGGGGAAATTGTGTGCCTGCTGGGGCCGTCCGGCTGTGGAAAAACCACGCTGCTGCGTATGATTGCCGGGCTGGAAACGCCCGACGCGGGACGCGTGTTTTTTCGCGGGGACGATGTGACCGCCGTGCCGCCGCACCGCCGGGGATTCGGCATGATGTTTCAGGACTTTGCCTTGTTTCCGCACAAAAATGTGTTTCAAAACGTGGCTTTCGGGCTGGAAATGCGCGGCGATTCACCCGCCGAAATTCAATCCCGCGTAGCGGACATGCTGGCGTTGGTGGATTTGACGGATTTTGGGGACCGGGACATCAGCCAACTTTCCGGCGGCGAACAGCAGCGGGTGGCGCTGGCGCGCGCGCTCGCCCCGAATCCGAAACTGCTCATGCTCGATGAACCGCTCGGCGCGCTGGATCGCGCCCTGCGGGAACGGCTCATGCTGGAGCTGCGCGACATTCTGAAGCGGGTGGGCGTGACGGCAATTTATGTGACGCACGACCAAACGGAAGCCTTCGCCATCGCCGACCGGGTGGCGGTGATGAACGCCGGGCAGGTGGAACAGATTGCCGCGCCGCAGGAAATCTTTTCGCGCCCCGCCACGCCTTTTGTGGCGAAATTTCTCGGGTTTCAGAATTTACTGGAAGGGATGGTCTCCGCGTCCGGAAAAGTTGAAACTGCCATCGGCACGCTGAAACCGGACTCGCCCCTGCCTTCGCCCGGCACGCGCATCACCGTGCTCATCCGCCCGGACGCAGCCACATTCGGCGCGGACGGCGATTTTTCCGCGCGGGTGGCAGCGATTTCCTTTCGGGGGAAATTCTATCAGGTGTGGATTGAATCGGCGGGGATACGGCTGATGTTCGAAATGCCGGACGCGGGGTCGCTGCGGGTGGGGGACGCGGTGAGGGTGTCGGTCGCCGAGTCGGGGGTTTCGGTATGGTAAAGGGTGATTTCAATCAAACAAATCTTTCAACCACCGTTTGAGTTTTCCCGGCGGCAATTCCCCGGTAATTTTGCCGTTGTGCCCGTTGATGACGGCCTGATACATTTGCCCGTCGTACCGATATTTGGCAATCCATACCGCCGCCAGCACCAACTTGAACGCTTCCACCCGCAACCCCGCCGAGTTGACCGTCACAGACACGGTGGCGCTGTTATCGCCCGGCACAGCATATTCCGCCGTCAATTCTTTTTTGAAAGCGCGGCCATCATTTTCCCAAACCTTCTTCCGTGCCACCAGCGACGCATCCGATGGCGAAATTTCGTAAATATCCGCCAGCCAGTCCGCCAGAAAACGCTCGTCATACGGCACAATTTCATCCAGCGGAAGGGTATCCACCCAACCCCGCACATTTGCGGGCAACCGGTGGCTCGCCGGAACGCACACGTCATCATAAAAAACAGGTTTGTTGACGGTGTGCTCCATAGTTTTGGCACGCGAGTTTTGCCAGCCCATCTGAACCACCCGCACCCGCCCAACCAGATTTCCCGCCACGTCGAACGTCCACACGGGCAGGTACACCGCCATCAACGGGGCAACTTCACAATTGCTGAACAGCCGCTTCTTTTTCAGCCAGTCGTAAAAAGCGCGTTTGGCGTCTGTTTCGGTTAGCTTCAAGGGGATGATGCCTTCCGGCGGAATGAGGTTCTGCGCGTCCGCATCTTCCACCACCTGCGGCGAATGGCAGTACGGACAGCGCATCGCCAGCACCGCCGCCCCCGCCAGAAAAGGCGCGCCGCAACCGTCACAGTGAAAGGTTTTGGTCGCCACGGGGTGGCTGTGTCCTTTTTCGGTGGCGAGATGCACCGCGAAATCAAGTTCGGTGAGCGGTGCGCCGTTGGCAGTGGTTTCGGGCGAATAGCCGCAATAACGGCAGGTCAGTCGCCCCGTTGCCGGTTCGTGTGCCAGCACGCCGCCGCACTGCGGGCAGATGAACCGTTGAGCATCCACGGCGCGGGCATCGGCGGGAATGTCGCCAAACTCTGCCGGGTTCACATCGGTTCCGCCATCCACTGACACATCCGCCGGGCGATGGGTGGCATCAACCATTTCTTGCGGGGAAAGCTGGCCGTTCAAAATTGCCATTTCTCGCCGCGCAAACGGATTGCTCATATCGTGCGCTAAAATATTCTCCAGATAATCCCGCTTGCGGGCGGCGTCGGTTTCAATGCGCGCCAGATATTCCCACGCGCGGATTTTTTGCGATGTGGTGGCATCGGTGATGAGCACCCGCTCCAGATAATTTCGCGCTTCGATAATGTCGCCCGCTTTTGCGGCAGCGATGCCATGGACCAGCGCCATTCGTGCTGTTTCAGACATGAGCTTCTCTCCCAAAATAGTTACAATACGATACGCACAGCATCCCCCGGCCGAACCGTCCCGCCCGTCAGAATGCGCACCATCACGCCGGCATTTCGGCGAACAATTCCATCTTTTTTGGTTGCCACAGCTTTGAGCAACTGCGGGTGGATGCCGT
>JANTHQ010000178.1 GCA_024762375.1 Anaerolineaceae bacterium | reverse complement strand
CCACCGCCGAAAAATTCAACCCCAGCGGCTGACGGCGGCTCAAATTCTCCACAAAATAAACGCCGTTTTGCCAGCGCAGTTGGGCGTGATGCCGCGAAACGGTGGGATGTGCCAGCACCACATCGTTGGCGGGGTCGCGCCCGATGCGCACAATGGGCATCCCCAGCGAAACCGTGCCATCGGGCAGACGCAACTGCCAGCGATTCGCCGGGGGGAGCACCGGTTGAAACTGTTTTGTGTCGCTGCCGTCCGCATCCGGCGGCGAAAGTTGTTCGGCAGCGATTGCCATTTGCCCCATTGCCACCGATTCATCCGCCACTATTTTCACTCGCACCGGCGCGACGGTAGCGCTGGCTGTTTCGCGCACCAACAGCGTCAAATAACGTTCAATGGCCGCAATTTCTTCCGCCAATTCCGATTGTCGGCGCAAAATTGCCACATCCGTCGGATGGAGACGCACGGTGTACCGGTTTGGAACCAGCACCCGCCCGTCGGCAGCAGCAACTGCGCCCTGCTCCATCGCCCGTGCCAACGCTTTCCCCAAATCCGCCGGGTGAAGTTGGGTTTTAAACAGCCGGGCAAAGGGCGTTTCTACCAATTGTTCCACCAGTTTTTCAAACTGCGATAATCTGTTCACGGGGAAAATTATAGTGAATGGTTCACCGAAATGCAAACATCGGCATTTATCCTCCGCTTGGATTTGTGTTACAATAGAGATTGGTCATTCGTCATTTGTGGTATATGAAAGGGATAGAGATAGAGATAGGGATTGTGAAAGTGTGATTTACAACACTGCAACCCTGCAACTTTAAACTGACGACTGAAAACTGAAAACTAACAACTGACAACCCATTATGCTACCCGATTTTCAACTGCTCCAACGAAATTACCTGCTCCGCATCAGCCAAGCGATGAGTTCGCAGCTCGATTTGCGCGCGCTGCTGAAAATCATCATGGAAAACGCGGTGGAATTGCTGGCGGGGCAAGCCGGCCTAATTGTGCTGCGCCAGCAGAATGGCAAACTCTCGCCGGCGGTGAGCATCGGGTTGCCGCGCGAAGCCGTGCCGCATTTTTCGCCGCTGTGGGACGATGTTCCCCCCGACTCGGACGGCATCCCCGACATTTCTCGGCGGCTGGTGCTGGCGGCACGCGCGGCACGCATCCCCCTGCGGCAGGTGGTGGCGCTGCCACTCAACGCCGAAGGGCAGAATCGCGGCTATATTTTCATTTTTCGGGCGCGGGGGGCCGCCTCTTTTACCGAAAGTGACAGCGAAACCCTGCGAACGTTCGCCAACCATGCCGCCATCGCCGTACACAATGCCTATCTCTACCGGCAAGTGCTCAGCGAGCGCGAACGGCTGAACGCCATCATCGAAAATAGCGGTGACGGGGTAATGATGATTAACCCGTTCCGCATCATCAAATCGTGGAACAGCACACTGGCAAAACTGACGGGCATTTCTGCAGAAGAAGCCATCGGGCAACCATGTTATGCCGTGCTGAATCTGAAAACCAAACAGGGCGTGAGCGTGTGCCACACCCAGTGCCCCATCCTGCATCCCCCCGCCAGCGGGCAATTGTATGCCGAAGGATTTTTCGAGCGGAAAGACGGGGTGAAAATTGCCTTTGCCGACAAATATTCGCCGCTGCACGATGAAGACGGGCACGCCAGCCAGTATATCGCCAATATGCGCGACGTGACCCGCCAGCGCGAAGCGGACGACCTGAAAGAGACGCTGCTGGCGGTTATTTCGCACGAACTGAAGACGCCGGTGAGCATCATCAAAGGGTATGCGGGCACACTAGCACGTGAAGATGCTCACTGGGACACTCAAACACTGCGCGAGGGGTTGTCGGTTATCGAAGAGGAAGCGGATAAACTGAATGCGCTCATCACCAATTTTTTGGAAGCCAGCCGTCTGCAAACGGGCAATCTGAAATTGCACATGACAGAAGTTTATCTGCCGGAAATGGCGGAACGCGCAGTCAACACACTGCGTGCCACCACCGACAGACACACATTTTCGCTGGAATTTCCCGATGATTTCCCCACCATTCACGGCGACTATGAACGATTGAGTCAGGTGTTGACCAATCTCATCAGCAATGCGATAAAATACAGCCCAAAAGGTGGAAAAATCCGCGTGGGCGGTGAAACCACGCCCACCAGCGTGCGGCTATTCGTCGCCGATGAAGGCATCGGGATTCCCGCCGCCGAGCAGGAATTGATTTTCGAGCGATTCCATCGGGTGGACAACGGGCTGACGCGGCAAGCACCCGGCACGGGGCTGGGGCTGTTTCTGGTGAAAGCCGTGACGCAGGCGCACGGCGGCTCGGTGTGGGTGGAAAGTACCCTCGGCGCGGGCAGCACGTTTTGGGTGGAATTGCCGAAGTAGGTTTCAAGTTTCAGGTTCAACGTTTCAAATAACTGATTACCAATCTCCAGAGGAAAGATTATGCCAGCAAAACCGGATTCAAAACTGATTTTGATTGTGGATGATGAAGCGCGGATGCGCCGTTTTATGCAAATGAATCTCGATTTGGAAGGCTATCGGGTCATCGAAGCGGAAAACGGTATGCAAGCCGTCGAGCGGGTGCGCGATGACCTGCCCGATTTGGTGGTGCTGGATGTGATGATGCCGCAGATGGACGGGTTCGAGGCGTTGCGGCTCATCCGTGAGGTATCGAATGTGCCGGTGATTATGCTCACCGTGAACGCCGATGAGGATTCGCGGGTAAAGGGGCTCGATTTGGGTGCAGATGATTACGTCACCAAACCGTTCAGCCCGCGCGAACTTGCCAGCCGCATCCGCGCCGTTTTGCGCCGTTTCGATGCCACATCGCCCGTTGACAAAGGGATGATTGTGGTGGATGACGATTTGCAAATTGATTTGAACAAACGGCACGTAATTGTGCGCGGCAAAGAGATAAAACTCCGCCCCATCGAATTCAAGTTGCTGTATCATCTGGTGACGAATGCCGGCTGGACGATTCCGCACGAAACGCTGCTGGCAAAAGTGTGGGGGCACGAATACCGCGACGAAACGCATTACCTGCGGCTGTACATCACCTACCTGCGCCAGAAAATAGAAGAAGACCCCGCCCACCCGAAATATATTCTCACCGAGCGCGGGGTTGGCTACCGTTTTATGGATTTTGAGAAGAAAAAATAGACTCGACTGAAAAAAGTTCAAAATTAAACCACAGAGAAAATACAGCCTGAGAGCCGTCGAGGCGGTGGTATTTGCAATTTTGGGAACAAACTTGCGCTAAAAAAATTCTTCGTGTCTCTGCGCCTCTGTGGTGAAAAACCAGCCTTTTTCAGGCGAGTCAAAAATAGCTACTTCGCTCGCTCCAGCACCTGAACCAACCCGGTACTGCCGTCGAGCAGCACGCGGTCGCCGGGGTGAAGTTGGCGGCGGGCATCAATATTCGACACGGCAGGCAAGCCAAATTCCCGCGCGATGATGGACCCGTGCGACAGCATGCCACCCCGTTCCACAATCAACCCCGCAGCCAACGGAAAATACGGCAGATAGGCGGGGTCGGTAGAAGGCGCAACGAGTATCTGCCCGCGCGGCACATCTTCCACCGATTCGTAATCGCTCAGGAAACTTACTTTCCCCTGCACCTGCCCGGGGCTGACCGATAGCCCCAAAAGTGTATCCTCCAGCGATACCGGCGCGACATCTTCTGTCTCGCCAAAATTGGGCACATCCGCATCATTTACCACCTGCGGCATGGTTAAATCCCAATATGCTCGATAGGCATCACGGCGGGCAGCAATCGTCGGTTGCAGTGGGGCAATCGTCCGCAACGAACTTGCCAACACCTGCTCGATTTCCTCCATCGTCAACCAAAAATAGTCATCCGGTGTGTTGATGAGTTTTGCCGCCACCCATTTTTTCGCCAGCGCCAAATCCCACTGCCGAACAGCAGCCATCGCCCGCGCTTGCGCCGCGAACATCTCAGTCCGCAACGAAAACACGTGCAGCAGCATATTCAGCAATGGCCGAGCCAGCCACTTTCGCCACGAAAATAATCGCTTTGCCCACGAACTTTCGGCGGTGAGTTGCTGCCACAGTTGATGAGCCGCCCGCGCGTTATCTGTTCTATCGGCGTGCGGCATGTGCATATCGGCCAATTGTGTGTAACCTGCAATCGCCTGCAACAGCGATTCAGGCTGTTCGGCATAGCGCGGAAAACCCATGTCGGCGGGATAGGTGCTCAAATAGCCAAATTCTGCCAGATATTCTTCGAAAGCCGCCAGAAATTTCGTGCCTGCCAGCGCCGTGCGAAAATCGTTCAGTCGGAAAGAACGGGTGAGATACGCCACCACATTCGGCTCTGCCAGTGCGGCACGGCTCAATTTCCACAGTGCAACATTGTGCTGGATAGTGACCGGATCTTTGCCCAATGTGCCGAGCGTGCGAAAGACATCGGCGTTCGAGCGTGCCAGCGGCGCAACCAATTTGGCAATCAGTACCGTCAATGCCGTCAAAGCCGAAATCACAATCAATCCGGTGCCAACCAAATCGCCATAAATCTGTTCTCGAAACCGAAACTGGACGAGCATGTCATCGGTGGTGGCAGGAATTTTTTTCAGCGACGCGATGATGTGCCGGATGGTTTGGCTGTAATTTTGCACAAATGCTTCTGTGCGGCGGATATCGCGCAAAAAATTCCAATAAATGTGCCGGGCCTGCCAAATTGTCTTCCAACTCACCGAAAACGGATTTGCCGCCGATGTGCCGGGCATATAACCAACCATCACCAGCAGCGGGACGGGGTTCAAACCCATTTGAGACAAAACTTTTTTGATGATATCCAAATTGAGATATGGCCTGCCGAAAATAATTTTTATGTATGGCCCCAATCCGGAAATATCGAGCCCCATGCGCTCGAAAAAGCTGATGCCGCGCGCTTGCGTGCGCACCATCAGCGACGAGAAAAGCACCGATGGTAATTCCGGCAGTGTATCGGGGTGGTTGGCCCGCGTCCATTCGGCAGAAATTTCGATGGCCGGCTGAAATTCGGTGGCAGCCGCCGCTGCCATACCCGCCGTCGAAATGGGGCGCGATTGCAATAGATGTAGTTGGCCGCCGCCGAATGCCCACTCCACATCTTGCGGGCCGCCCATCAGCGCTTCTACCCGTTCCAGTGTGTGCGCAAGTGTTTGCAGTTGAGGGGCGGTCAATGGTTCGTGCACGGCCAGGGTGCTGTCG
>JANTHQ010000177.1 GCA_024762375.1 Anaerolineaceae bacterium | reverse complement strand
AGACAGTGAAAAATGAAAAAAGCCGGCTGACATCAGCCGGCTTTTTATTTTTCATTATTCACTTTTCGTTATTCACTTTTCGTTATTCAGTGAATCAACCCCGCTTCGGACGGAGGCCAGTATGATACCCACGCCTTGCCGATAATGTGATTGTATGACACGGGGCCAAACGCCCGCGAATCATTCGAGGCATTGCGGTTGTCGCCCATCACGAACACGTGCTCCGGCGGCACCACTGTGGGGCCGTATCGCCCCAGGGTGGGACGCGCCAAATACGGCTCATCGAGCGGTTCGCCGTTGATGAGCACTTTGCCATCGCGCACCTCCACCGTTTCGCCGGGCAAGCCGATGACGCGTTTGATGAGCAATTCTTTTGCCTCATCGCGCACTTTCAGCACGACAATATCATCTCGCTGCGGCGGGTGCAGTTTATACGACACTTTTTCAACAATCAACCGTTCATCCGTGTGCAAGTTGGGTTCCATGCTTTGTCCGTAAACACGCGTTGCCTGCGCCAGAAAAAGGTTTATCAGCAGGGCGATAATGATAGCGGGGATGATGGTTTCCAGCGTTTCTTTTATCGCGCCGCCAACCTGTTTCCATGCCGATGGCGGTGGTGGTGTTTCACCGCCGGATAGTTCTTCTGCAAAAGGAGGCAGTGGCGGCTCAATTTCTTCCCGCAGGGGTGGCGGCGGGGTATCGTTTTTGTTGAACGGTTCAAAATCGTGGTCAGTTGTCATTTCGTTTTCCCATAAATTGTATTGCCACAGAAAATATCAAATAGAACACGGATGAAACGGATGAAACGGATTTCCACAGATTTTCATTTTCATCTGTGGAAATCCGCACAATCCGTACAATCTGCGTTCTATCAGTATACGCCGGGCAAGAATTTACCGGCGGTCGCGACGGTCTCGGCGGTCTCGGCGGTCGTTGCTCCGGCGATTGCTGCTGCGGCCGCCGCTCCGTTTGGGTTGGTCGTGAGCGCGGGCTTCTTCTGCCGTCCAACCTTCCAGCACGGCCTGCCGCGACAGACGAATTTTCCCTTCGGGGCTGATGTCCGTCACCATCACCATAATTTCGTCGCCAACTTTGACCACATCGCTGACGCTGTTGACACGGTAGTCGGCCAGTTGCGAGATGTGAACCATGCCGTCGGTACCGGGCATAATTTCCACAAATGCACCGAAATCGGTCACGCGCACCACGGTGCCGGTATATATGCCGCCAACTTCGGGGCTGCTGGTGAGCAGTTCGATTTTCGATTGCGCGGCTTGTGCGCCTTCTTGGTTATCGGTGGCGATGAAAACCGTGCCGTCTTCTGAAATTTCGATTTTCGCACCGGTTTCATCTTGGATGGAACGGATGGTTTTCCCACCCGGCCCGATGACTTTGCCGATTTTTTCGGGGTCAATTTGAATGCTGTAAATGCGCGGTGCATATTTTGACAGGTCTGTGCGCGGTTCGGCGATAACTTCTGCCATTTTGTCTAAAATGTGGTATCGACCGTCTTTGGCTTGCGCCAGCGCAGTTTCGAAAATTCCCCATGACAGCCCGGAAATTTTGATATCCATCTGCAGGGCGGTGACACCATCGCGCGTGCCGGCAACTTTGAAATCCATATCGCCAAGCGCATCTTCCACACCCTGAATGTCTGACAGCACCACAAAATTGTCGCTGTCATAATCGGTAACCAGCCCCATGGCAATACCGGCGACCGGTTTTCTGATGGGCACACCGGCATCCATCAGGCTCATGGTGCTGCCGCACACACTCGCCATCGAACTGGAACCATTGGATGCCATCACTTCTGAAACAACCCGCAGGGTGTACGGAAATTCTTCTTCGCCGGGGATGACGGGGATGAGCGCGCGTTCGGCCAGCGCGCCGTGGCCGGTCTCGCGGCGTTTGGTGCCGCCAACCCGACCCGTTTCGCCGACGGTATACGGCGGGAAGTTGTAGTGGTGCATATACCGTTTGGTGTCCACCGGGCCGAGTGTGTCGAGACGTTGTTCTTCACCGGGGGTACCGAGCGTGACGATGCTCATCACTTGTGTTTCGCCGCGAGTAAAGACGGCACTGCCGTGCACGCGGGGCAACACACTCACCTCTCCCCAAATGGGGCGAATCTGTTTCGGGTTGCGTCCATCGGGGCGAATGCCTTCGCTAAGCACGCGGGAACGCACCAGTTTTTTGAAATATGTGCCGAATGCCTTTTTCACATCTGCGGAACTGACGGTTTCGTCATCGGCAAATGCTTCGACCAGTTGTTCGGTCAATTCGTCTTTGCGGCGATTGGTTTCGGTTTTGTCAACGGTGGTGTCCATCACGGCGGCGATGCGGTCGTTTTCGTTCAACCATGCTTCTACCCGTGCCTGCAATTCGGGGTCAATATCGGGGGTAGACAGGTTTCGTTTTTCTTTGCCGATTTCGTCGCGCATCCGCTCTTGCAGGGCGATGACATCTTGAATCGATTCGTGCGCCAGTTTCAACCCATCCAACAGCACATCTTCCGAAACTTCGTTTGCGCCGGCTTCAACCATCAGCACGGCCTCTTTCGTTCCGGCAACACGCAAGTCGAGTTTGCTGTTTTCCATTTGCGGGATGGTGGGGTTCACCACCAATTCATCATCAATCAACCCGATGCGCACTGCGCCAACGGGGCCCGCCCACGGGATGTCGCTAATCATCATCGCTGCACTGGCACCATTCAGCGCCATAATATCGAGATGCTTTTCGTCATCGGATGACAGCGCGGTGATGACCACCTGCACTTCGTTGCGAATGGTTTTGTCGAACAGGGGGCGCAGGGGGCGATCAACCAACCGGCAAATGAGGATGGCTTCTTCGCTGGGGCGGCCTTCGCGGCGGAAGAAACTGCCCGGAATGCGTCCGGCGGCGTACAATTTTTCCTCGAATTCCACGCTCAGCGGCAGAAAATCAATCCCTTCGCGAGCATTTTTGCTGGCAGTTGCCGTAACCAGCAATACCGATTCGCCGGAGCGAACGATTACCGAGCCGCCTGCCAACTGCGCAATGCGTCCGGTTTCAAATGTAATTTCGTCATTCCCGATTTTAGCGGTGAATGACTGTCCTTTTGGTGCAGACATAAAAATCCTCCAGAATTTTGGTTATTCGCACCGGAGAACCTGGAACTGGGAACAGCACCAAATAGCAAATTTGGCACTCTTCCCAAATCCAGTCTTTCTCCGGTGGATATTTGTTTCAACAAAAAAGCAAGTAACGGGGAGAACCCTTGGTTTCCCCCGACTACCTGCCCCTTTGTTGAAAATCGAACACAGTCATAAAAATCTTACTACTTGCGTAACCCGAGCCGCGGCAGCAATGCTTTGTATCGTTGGTAATCTTTGCGGCTGAGGTACGCCAACAAACGGCGGCGCTGCCCCACCAGCTTCAACAGCCCACGGCGAGAACCTTCGTCATGTTTGTGTTGCTTCAGGTGTTCAATCAACCCGTTAATGCGATGGGTCAACAGTGCAATCTGCACCTCCGGCGAACCGGTGTCCCCGTCTGCTTGCTGAAAATCTTTGATAATTTGTTCTTTCTTTTCTCTTGTAAGTGACACAGCAAATCCTTTCTATCCGTCGGGCGTTCAACAGAACCATTCCATTAAAGCCCCTAGTGCCTTGGATAATGATAGTTTACTTACCAGCGTGCATTATAGCACGTCACACGCATTCTAGCAAATGTTTTCACTTTTTGAAACGCTGTGTTAAAATTTACACGGAGGTTTTTTTATGCAGTTTGACATATTCACTTTGTTTCCGGAAATGTTCGATGGCGTTTTTAGCCACAGCATTATTCGGCGGGCGCAAGAGATGGGCGCGGCGGAAATTGCACTGCACAACATCCGCGATTATGCCCGCGATAAACACCATATGACCGATGACACGCCGTATGGCGGCGGGGGCGGCATGGTGATGAAACCCGACCCCATTTTTTACGCGGTGGAATCGGTGCTGGGACTGGATGTGCCGCTGGAAGGATACACCACCGACGGCACAGCGGAACGTCCGCCGGTCATTCTGCTTTCGCCGCAGGGGCGGGTGTTCACCCAGAAGGTGGCGGAGGAATTGACGCAATATCCGCGATTGCTCTTCATCTGCGGGCGGTATGAAGGCGTCGATGAGCGGGTGGTGCAGTATCTCGCCACCGACCAGATTTCCATCGGCGATTATGTGCTCTCCGGCGGCGAAATTGCCGCTATGGCGATTGTGGATGCGCTCATCCGGCTCATCCCCGGCGTGCTGGGCGACCCCAACGGCGCGGCAAACGATTCGCATTCGACGGGGCTGCTGGAATATCCGCATTACACCCGCCCACCCGAATTTCGGGGGCACGGCGTACCGGACATTCTGCTGTCCGGCAATCATCCCAAAGTGGCGGAATGGCGGCGGCAGCAAGCGCTGCTCCGCACGCTTCAGCATCGCCCCGACATGCTGAAATCCGCCCCGCTGACCGAGGCGGATAAAGAATTTTTGAAAAAAATCAGAGATTAGTGGTCGGAAATTGGTTTATTGGAGATTGGTCATACTTTCCCAATCACTAATTTCCAATAACCAATTAACCATTCTCCAAAGGAGGAGATTATGTTCACACACGGAGGCGAACTGGTTGGACGCGCGCTGGCGGCACAGGGAGTGAATACTCTTTACACGCTGTGCGGCGGGCATATCGCGCCGATTTACGAAGGTTGTTTGAACAACGATATCCGCGTGATTGACTTCCGGCACGAGCAGGCCGCCGCGCACGCCGCCGATGCCCACGCGCGGCTCACGCGCAATATCGGCGTGGCGGCAGTGACCGCCGGGCCGGGCGTCACCGATGCCGTGACGGCGGTGGCGAACGCGTTTCAAGCCCGCAGCCCGATGATTCTGCTCGGCGGGGCAGCGCCGCTCAGCACCAAAGGGATGGGCGCACTGCAAGAAATGCCCCAAACCGACATGTTCAAAACCTTCACCAAAGCCAGTTTCACCATCACCGATACGGCGCAAATTCCCGCGCAGATGGCGGAGGCGTTCCGCACCGCGCTCAGTGGTCGCCCCGGCCCCGTTTTCATCGAACTGCCGTTTGATGTGCTGTTCAACGCCGTTGACCCACCCGAAATTTCCCCGAAAATCGAAATCGCCCCCATCGAACCGGAAGCGGGCGCGCTGGACAAAATCGCCGCACTGCTGCGCGATGCCCGCAAGCCCATCATCATTGCC
>JANTHQ010000176.1 GCA_024762375.1 Anaerolineaceae bacterium | reverse complement strand
TCTCGGTACGGTTGGCACACTCTTTTATTTTACGTTCACCTATAAACCACGGGGAGCGCTGGCGGGTTTCCGTGCCGGGTTTGTCGATTTTTGGGCAGGGATGGGCCGCTGGATAGTGCTCATTACCTTGGGGGCATTATTTGCAAATACTGTCGGCGCACGAGTGGCATTGCTGGTTGGGCGGGTACAATTTTTGGCAGATGCCATCGGGACGCTGTTGGGCGGGTAAATTGGCGTGTAATAGTATTTTTCTGTAACTTCCTCGACATTTCTCCACAATATAAACAATCTATCCGAAAAAACTTGTTTACATAAGTTGACAAACGTGACATAATGTGTTATATTTTATGTTGAGTATAATCCTTAAACGACCGTCAACGTTTGGGACAGGTTTTATCACAAAAGGAGAAGTGTCATGTCCGTTGATTTTGAACAACCCGATGATATGCAAAATGAAGAAGGCGGCGGGAATCGGCTATTTGTCATCTTGGCCGTGGGGCTGGCCGGGCTGATTGTGTTGGGGCTGCTGGCCATTGGTGGGGTACTGGTATTGCGAAATATCCGCACCCAGCAAGAGCTGGCACAAATTACGCCGCAACCGACTCCCACATTGGCCATCGTTGAGCAAGTACCCACCAACACCCCGATGCCAACACCCACACCCACCCGAGAGGTCGCCACGCCCGCACCGACTGCTACCAATACACCGGTTGTTGCGCCGACTGACACCCCAAGCACCGAAGATATGGCCGCAACCGCCACCGCGGCAGCACCCACCAACACGCCGGTTCCGGTGGGAACTCCCGCCGGAAACGAAGAAGTTCCTGACACCGGTTTTGGCGGATTGGAAATGGCACTGATTGCCTTTGGATTGGTTGGCGTGCTATTTGTCTCGCGCCGGATGCGACACGCATAAAACAGTCAACCCCAAAATAACAACGCAAAACCGCCATCCTCTCGTTTCAAGAGGGTGGCTTTTGTGTGTTCAGTGGACGAAATTGCAAAACCGCATATAATGGTCACGGAAAGAACGCTGGCATTCAACACTACAAGAATTGCAAAGGACAATGCGCGTGAACAAAGCAGTAGATTATTTGATTATTGGAAACATCACGGCTGATATAATCTCCGATGGCGCAATATTGGGCGGCACAAGCAGCTATTCGGCGGTGACGGCGCACCGCTTGGGGCAGCGTGTGGGAATTGTATCGCGGGTGGGCGGCAACACGCCGCCGCTGGGTGTGCTCGATGGTATCGTGCTGCATGCGGTTACCGCAGAGCACACAACCACATTTCAAAATGTTTATGAAAATGGCGTGCGGTTTCAAAAATGGTTGGCCGATGGCGGCCCGCTGTCACTGGCAGATATTCCCCAAAATTGGCGAACCGCGCCGATAGTGCACTTGGCGCCCATCGCGCAGGAACTATCGCCGGCGTTATGTGCGGCATTCCCCGAAAGTCTGGTGGGGGTCACCGTGCAGGGATGGCTGCGCGGCAAAGATGCTGAAAACAGCGTGCGCTATCAGCCCCATCCGGAGCTGTTCAAATGGATCCATCATGCAGATATTGTGGTTTTGAGTTTAAATGATTTTTTCGGCGACCGCCGCGAAATGGAACGTTTGCTGGCAGAAGTTCCGCTTGGCGTCGAAACACTCGGCGCGGATGGCTGTATGGTGTACCACGATGGACGGAAAGACCACGTCCCCGTTGATGCCCAAGCCGAAGTTGACCCCACGGGTGCAGGCGATATTTTCGCCACAGCCTTTTTTGTGCGGTTTGCTGCATCGCACAATTGGCTCGAGGCGGCACAATTTGCCAATGCGTGCGCCTCACTGTCGGTGACACGTTTGGGTGTGTTGGGTGTGCCAACACTCGACGAGGTTCGGACGCAGCGGGATATTTTGTACAACAAGGCCTAATGCCATATGAATCTTTTGTGACAGCATAGAGATGCAATAAAAAAACGGTGACACAATTTGTGTCACCGTTTTAGAGTGTTGCAAAAGTTTTAGCGGGTTTTTGCCATTGTGCGCAGGCAACGCGAGCAAACCGTGATGGCTCGCTTCTTTCCGCCTTCGATAATGGTGGTTTTTTGCAGATTCGGTTTCCATTGCCGTTTGGTGTGCCGGTTACTGTGGCTCACGTTAAATCCAAACTGCGGACCTTTCCCACAAATTTCACATTTAGCCATTTTCAAACTCCCTTTCCGCGATATCTTAAAACGCCTTGCAGCGCAAAACATTCGGTCTCACAAGGACGTAACAATACCACAAAGCCCCATAATAGCAAAATCGACACGGGTAAAATGTTCCAACATGGCACCCAATTTTTGATAACTTGTCGATAAACAGGTAAAATAAATGAGTTTGAAACCTTTTTCAATGGAGAAGTGTGTTGTCGCCAATAGAAATCAATGGAAAACAACTGATTGCGATGTATCTTGCGGGTAGCAAGTGGTTGAAAATCCACATCGCTCACGTAAATGCCCTAAATGTGTTTCCCGTTCCGGATGGTGATACCGGAACAAACATGTTTTTAACCCTGAAATCCGCGATGAAAAATTTGCAAACCGATGAAGAACTTCCCGCCGGTGATGTCGCGGCGCGAGCATCTCAGGGCGCGCTGATGGGTGCGCGGGGAAATTCCGGTGTCATTCTGTCACAAATTTTGGATGGGATTGCCGAAGGCTTGAATGAAAAACCGGCATTTGATGTGCCCGAGTTTTCGCGGGCACTCGATTTGGCTGCGGAAAAGGCATACAACGCCGTTGCCGAACCGGTCGAAGGCACAATTTTAACGGTAATGAAAGAAGCAGCGCGCACCGGCCGCCGGCTTGCAGGCAATGGTCTGCCAATGGCCGATTTTCTGACGGCTGTGGTTGATACTGCTAAAGAAACACTGGTTCATACTCCCGACCTGCTGCCGGTGCTGAAAGAAGCCGGTGTGGTCGATTCCGGTGGGCAGGGGTTGGTCTATTTTCTGGAAGGTATGCTGCGCGAGCTGACAAATTTGCCCATCGAAGATGTGGCACTCGATATTGAACCCGAACCCGCGACAGCTCAACCCATTTCCGCACCGCACGATACTGAATCCGGCTGGGGGTACGACGTACAATTTCTGTTGCACGGTGACAATCTTGATATTGACGCCGTTCGTGACACAATTGTGGGTATGGGCGAATGCCCGCTGGTGGTTGGCAACCAAAATACTATCAAAGTGCATGTCCATGTGCCAGACCCCGGCGTTCCCATCAGTTACGGGATTTCTCAGGGATATCTGACGGACATCGTGGTTGAAAATATGGAAGTTCAATCACAGGAATTTTTCGGCGAAAAAGAATCGCCGGTGGTGGCCCAGCCGGTTACCGATACCGCTATCATTTGTGTCGCCCCGGGCGAAGGGTTCGCCAAAGTATTTGAAAGCCTGGGCGCGCATGCGATTATCAGCGGTGGGCAAACAATGAACCCCAGCACGCAAGAATTTCTCACCGCCGTGCATCATCTCGATGCCCAGCGATATATCATTTTGCCCAACAATAGCAATATCGTGCTCACAGCGCAACAAGCCAGCTCGATGACTGATGATGAAATTGTTGTGTTGCCGTCCAAAACCGTGCCACAGGGTATTGGGGCAATGATGGCTTATAATGATGCGGCCGACTGGGAAACAAATTTGGCTCAAATGCACAACGCGCTGGAACATATCCACACAATAGAAATTACACATGCAGTGCGCAATACCACTATCGACTCGGTGACGGTGCGCGAAGGCGATGTGATTGGCTTGTTAAATGGCAAACTGGTCGCCGCCGGTACCGACGATGCCGAGGTGGTTTTACAAACACTGACACATCTCGATATGGATGCAATGGACGTACTGACCCTGTATTATGGGGCAGAAGTTACGGCTGATGCCGCCGCTGCGTTATCCGATACACTTGCCGATACTTATCCACATCTCGAAGTTGAGGTGGTGGCGGGGGGACAACCGCACTATCAATTTATCATTTCACTGGAATAGGGTGCTGTTATGGGAAAAGTAAAAATTGTTACCGATAGTTGCGCCAATCTCGACCCGGCTGAGGCGGCGGCACTCGACGTTACTGTCGTGCCCTTGACGGTACAAATTGGCGAAGATATATTTGAAGATGGCCAGCCGGAAACATCCGACCTGTTTTTTGAGCATCAGCACGCCGGCACATCACCGATGCGCGTGCTGGCGCCACCGGTGGCCGAATTTGAAAAACTGTACCAGTCGTTGCACCGCCAAACCGACCAAATCATCGCCATCCATGTTTCCGGGCATTTGAGCGACGTGTGGAAAAATTCGCGGATGGGGGCAGAACCCCTGCGTGGCCGCTGTGCCATCGAAGTGGTTGATAGCAACGCCATTTTGCTGGGGCAAGAAATTTTGGTCAAAGAAGCCGCGCTGGCGGCACAAAACGGCGCGTCTATTGATGAAATCGTCCGGCTGGTGCGCGGTTTGATTCCGCACATTTACACCGTTTTGTTTGTGGACAGCATGACCTATCTGGAAAAAAGTGGTACCATCGGAAAAGCGCAAGCCATTTTGGGCACGATGATGCAGATAAAACCGTTGCTGTTTATGGAAGATGGCGAAATAATTCCGATGGAAAAAGTCAAAACCGTCAATAAAGCGGTCGATAAATTGACAGAATTTGTCAGTGAATTTGACGAATTGAAACAGGTAGTGGTTTTGCAGGCACAGGAAGAACCGCGTCCCGAAACAAAAATACTGCTTGAGCGACTTTCTCAGCTGTTCCCCGAACAGGAATTTCCAATTATGCGCTATAATCCGCTATTGGCATCGTTTGTCGGGCCATCGGCAATGGGGTTAATTGTGTACGAGGGATTGATTGAGTATTAAACGAACAAATCCTGTGTGTTCCGACTTCTGTTGACGTTTGCCCCGTCAAAAAATGGCATGTCAACGCACCCTAAAAACTATCATCACGTGGAAATATATGTTACCATCATTTGAAACGCTTTTAAAAATTTTAGGCCAAGAAGAAAAATCCGGATTTCAAAACAAAGCCGTCATCGGCGGGCTTCAGCAACTGGCAACCCAATGGGTTGGCACTGCGATAAAAGAATCAACTTCAAAGGACGAACGGCTGCAAATTGAAAAAATCGCAGCCATATTGAAAAAATATCCGCAAATGTCCGCCGACGAGCGGCCCGTTGCCTTGAGCGATATCCGACAAATTATAGCGGGCGAAACCACGGCAACGTCTGTCGCCACCCCGAAG
>JANTHQ010000175.1 GCA_024762375.1 Anaerolineaceae bacterium | reverse complement strand
TCACCGCCGCGCTCGACCGCTTGCGCGCCCGCACCGATTTGGTCATTATGGAGGGCGCGGGCAGCCCCGCCGAAATCAACCTGAAAGATAGCGACATCGTCAACATCCGTGTGGCGCAATATGCCGATGCGCCCGCGCTGCTGGTCGGCGACATCGATCGGGGCGGCGTTTTTGCGGCGCTGGTCGGCACGATGGTGCTGCTGGAACCGGCAGAACGCGCGCACATCAAAGGGTTTCTCATCAACAAGTTTCGCGGCGACATCAGTTTGCTGGGTGACGGATTGCAAATGCTGAAAGAACGCGCTTTCGGCACACCCACCGTCGGCGTGATTCCGTTTCTGCCGGATATTGGCATTGCGGAAGAAGATGCCGTCCCGCTGGAAAATCCCGATTCCGGGTCGGCTGCACCGGCGGTGGACATCGCTGTCATCGCCCTGCCGCACATTTCCAATTTTGACGATTTCGACCCGCTGCAAGCCGAAGCCGGCGTGCAGGTTCGATTTGTCCGCCGCCCCGAAAAACTGGGTACGCCCGCCGCCATCATCCTGCCCGGCACAAAAACCACACTGGAAGATTTGCGTTGGCTGCGGCAAACGGGTTGGGCAGACACCATTGCCGGTTATGCGCGGCACGGCGGAAATGTCACCGGCATTTGCGGCGGATACCAACTGTTGGGGCAAACCCTGTTCGACCCCGACGGCGTGGAGAGCGCTCCCGGTGCGCGGGCAGACGGGCTTGGATTGCTGCCGCTGGCAACCACCTTCGGCGGCGATAAACGCACCGAGCAGGTTTCCGCACGGCTCATCGCACCCGCGCAGCCATTCGCGCCATTGCAGGGCAGTCTCATCCGCGGGTATGAAATTCATATGGGCATCAGCATCCCCACCGCCGATGCCCGTCCGCTGTGTGAAATCGGCGGGGCAGGCAAATCACATCCCGATGGGTTAATTTCGGACGATGGGCACATCTGGGGCACATATCTGCACGGCATTTTTGAAAACGATTCATTTCGGCACACGTGGCTGCGGTCGTTTGGATGGCAGGAATCGGGTCAAACCTTTAACCGCGATGCGGCATACAACCGGCTGGCCGACCACGTTGAATCGCATTTGGATATGGCCTTGCTGGAAAAAATCATCGCCGGAAACGAGTGAGCAATCTGCAAATGGACAAATCGCCAACCGCCAATTTCCAATCTCCGCGCCCGCGCGCCGCGCTGAAAAACGTGCCCCCATCCATCCACGGGGCGCGAAATTACCGCCAGCTGGCTCAGCTCCGCATCCACCCCGATGCAGTGATTGACTTCAGCACCAACAGCAACCCTGTGCCGCACCCGCCGGATTTTCTGCGTGCAATGCAGCAAACCGTCACCCCCGCCGCGCTGGCACGATACCCCGACCGGGACTCGCTGGCGCTGACCGCCGCCATCGCCGAGCGGGAAGCCATTCCGCCCGAAAACATCCTGCCCGGCAACGGCACGGCGGAACTCATTCAAACCATTGCGCTGGCTTTCATCGAACCGGGTTCGCGGCATCTGATTGTGTCGCCCACATTTGGCGAATATACCCGCGCCGTGCAACTGATGGGCGGCATTGCCCGCGAAATTCGCCCCGCCCGCGCCGATTTGCGGTTCACCCCCGCAGAAATCATCACCGCGATTCGCCATTTTCAGCCCGACGGAATTTGGCTGTGCAATCCGAACAATCCGACCGGACAGCAGTGGACATCTCTCGAATTGGCGGAATTGTTTGCCGCTGCGCCCGCCGCGCTGTGGGTGGTGGACGAAGCCTATCGCCATTTTGCCGCCGCGCCCATTTCGGCGTGGGATGGCGCGCTCAATCGAATCATCCTGCGCTCGCTGACCAAAGATTTTGCGCTGGCGGGCGCGCGGCTGGGATATGCGCTTGCGCCCACCGAAACCATCGCCGCGCTGAAACAGGCACAACCACCGTGGAGCGTCAACGCGCTGGCGCAATCGGCGGGCGTGATTGCGCACCGCGCGGAAAACTATCGCTGGATGGAAGCGTCGCTGCAAAAGTTGCGGCAGCAAGCGCAACAACTTTGGGCCGATTTGGCAGCTGCGGGATACCCGCCCCTGCCCACCGACACAACCTTCGCGCTGGTGCGGGTCGGTGATGGCGCAGCGGTGCAGCAGCAATTGCTGGCACACGGCATACTCGTCCGCGATGCGGCATCTTTCGGTTTGCCCGAATATATCCGCATCGCCGCCAAATTGCCGCCGGAAAACGAAAAACTCGTGCACCGGTTGGCATCGTTGGCGCAAAAACCTGAAATTTGAAACTTGAGACCCGAAACTTGAAACCAATGACCATCCTGCTCGCAATTTTGCTCGATTTTGCTTTCGGCGACCCACCCAACCGTTTCCATCCGGTGGTACTGATTGGCAATTTTTTCAATTGGGGACGGCGACACGCGCCACAGCGCAACCGTTTTCAATTTGGTGCGATATGGACGCTGGCGGGCGTGGCGCTGTTCGCCGTGCCATTGCATCTCGCCCGGTGGTGGCCCATCCTGCGACATCCGCTGGCGGGTGCGGCGCTGCTCAAACCGGTGTTCGCCTATCGCAATCTGCGCCGAGCCGTGCTGGCGGTCGATGCCGCCTTGCGCGCCGACAATCTGCTCGAAGCGCGCCGGTTGC
Source organism: Anaerolineaceae bacterium (assembly GCA_024762375.1). Classification (GTDB taxonomy): domain Bacteria; phylum Chloroflexota; class Anaerolineae; order 4572-78; family 4572-78; genus JANTHQ01. The sequence continues at coordinate 2,616 of JANTHQ010000175.1, read as the reverse complement.
TGGCGTGGCATCTGGTCAGCCGCAATACCGAATCACTTTCAGCGGAAGAAGTTGCCGCCGCTGCCATCGAATCGCTGGCGGAAAACCTGACCGACAGTGTCGCCGCGCCGCTGCTCGCGTTTTCGCTGGGTGGGTTGCCCACCGCGTGGGGGTATCGGGTGGTCAACACCGCCGATGCGATGTGGGGCTATCGCACCACCGAATTTGAGCAGTTGGGGAAATTTCCGGCGCGGCTGGATGATGTACTCAATTGGCTACCCGCCCGGCTGATGGGCTGGCTGATTGTGCTGGCGGCAGGCAAACATTTTCGGCGGGCGAAAAACACCATGCTGACCCAGCACGCTCGCACCGACAGCCCCAACGCGGGCTGGACGATGGCGGCGATGGCCGGTGCGCTCGGCGTGACACTGGGCAAACGAGGCGTTTACTCGCTGGCGGGAGGAACCGCGCCCGTCAGACCGAACACCATTCGGCGGGCACTGCGCGTGGCAGATGTGTCGGTGGGGCTGCTGCTGATGCTCACCATCGGACATTCGTTGGCTCCAAAAATCAGCAACCGTCAACAGAACCTAAACTGCGTAAATCCAAAACAAAACATTCATCGGAGGAAAAATGACTGACTCGAAAAAGCCAAATCGGCGTGAAATGAAATCAAAAGGGCTGGTAATCGTCAATACCGGCAACGGCAAAGGAAAAAGTACCGCCGCGTTCGGGGTGATGACCCGCGCTTGGGGCAGAGGAATGAACGTGGGTGTGATTCAATTTTTAAAAAACGAAAATGCCCGCTACGGCGAAGTTCGTGCCGCTGAAAAAATGGGCATCGACTGGATTGCCACCGGCGATGGCTGGACGTGGACCAGCAAAGATATGGATGAAACCACCGCTCGCGCCGTGCACGCGTGGCACATCGCACAAGAAAAAATCAGCAGCGGCGCATACGATATTCTCGTTTTGGATGAATTCACATATCCGTTGCATTTCGGCTGGCTGGAAACCGAAACCGTGCTGGCGTGGCTGGCTGAAAACAAACCGCCGCAGATGCATCTCATCATCACCGGGCGATACGCCCCCGACGCGCTGATTGATTTCGCCGATTTGGTAACCGAAATGCGCGAAATCAAACATCCATACAAAAATGGTATCAAAGCGCAGGCGGGAATTGAATTTTAACCCGTTTGACATCCTGCGCTTTTAGCGTACAATGAATCGGAAAATTAAATACGAGCCTGCCAAGGCATCGTCCCCGCATTTAATGGGGGAAGCCCGGTGAAATTCCGGCACTGTCCCGCAACGGTAAACCGAAATCCGACCGGATTTCGAAAGTCCGATACCCCACCTTGGCATTAGTTCACGTCTCACCTTCGAGGAAAGGAGTCACGGATGAAATGTAACTCATCGTAGTGTCTGCCTCCGGCAGATTTTTTGTTTTTAAACCCGTTTCCATCGAAAGAAAAACCTCATCACATCAGGAGAATTTTTATGAACCGCAAGTTTACCCTCATTTTCAGTTTGCTCATCGCGCTGGCAGTTTTGATGCCGGCCGCCGTCATCGCCGCCCCGCCCGCGCAAGATGGCGGGCAAGATTATACCGTCCAAGCCAACGACTGGCTCAGCAAACTGGCCGATAAATTCTATGGCGATATTTTCTCGTACCCGGCAATCGTCAAAGCCACCAATGAAAAAGCGCTCACCGATGACAGTTACGCCATCATCACCAACCCGGATGTCATCGAAGTGGGGCAGAAACTGTACATCCCCGCAGCAGATGAAGCCGCCGCCATTTTGAGCGCCCTGCCGTCTGCCAAAAACGCCACCATCACCGTCACCGATGATCTGGGGCGCGAAGTGAATTTGCCCGCCGCCGCCGAACGCATCATTTCGCTGGCGCCATCAAACACCGAAATTCTTTTCGCGGTGGGCGCAGGCGACAAAGTGGTCGGTGTGACCACCTACTGCAACTACCCCGAAGCCGCCACCACCAAAGATACCATCGGTGGTTTTTCGCCTGATACCATCAGCGTGGAGACGATTGTCGCCCTGCAACCCGATGTCGTTTTCTCTGCCGGCGGACTGCAAATGCCCGTTATCGAAGCGCTGGAAAAACTGAATATTCCGGTGGTCGCCCTTGACCCCGCTACCATCGATGGTATTTACAGCGATATTGAGTTGGTCGGCAAGATTACCGGCAACGAAGACGGCGCGGCTGCCGTGGTGAACGATATGCAAACCCGTATCGCCGCAGTGACAGATGTCGTTTCGCAAGTCCCCGCGGAAGAGCGTCCCACCGTCTTCTGGGAAACGTGGGACGACCCGTTGATGACGGCCGGCCCCACCAGTTTCATCGGGCAGATGATTGAAGCTGCCGGTGGCGTCAATATTTTCGGTGATATTACCGACCAGCAATACCCCGTCATCAGCGCCGAAGAAGTCATCAGCCGCAACCCGCAAGTCATTATGGGCTCAGATTCTCACGGCGATAAACTGACCGTCGAAGCAATGAGCGCACGCCCCGGCTGGGACCAAATTGATGCCGTGCAAAACGGCCGCATCTATCTCATTCAGGGCGATATTGCATCGCGTGCCGCGCCGCGCGTGGCAGACGCCATCGAAGTAATG
>JANTHQ010000174.1 GCA_024762375.1 Anaerolineaceae bacterium | reverse complement strand
TTTCCGGTGATTGTGTTCAACCACGGCTACATTCCGCCGGAAGAATATCGCACCACCGAGCGGTATGTGGCATACGTGGACGGTTTCGCGCGGAACGGATATATCGTTTTCCGCTCGGATTATCGCGGCCACGACCGCTCGGAGGGGGAACCCACCGGCGCGTATGGCTCGCCCGCCTATACCATTGACGTGTTGAACGCGGTCGCGTCCATCAAAAAATACCCCGTCGCCAATCCGGATGCGATTGGTATGTGGGGGCATTCGATGGGCGGGCATATTACCCTGCGGTCAATGGTTATCACCGACTCCATCAAAGCCGGCGTGATTTGGGGTGGCGTGGTTGCGTCATATCCGGATATCTTTGCCCGCTGGCGACGCGGAAACCCCAATGAACCCACGCCCACCCCCGACCCGAACAGCCGTCGCGGGCGGTGGCGGCGCGAATTTATGGCAGAATACGGTTCACCGGATGAAAATCCGGACTTCTGGGCGGCCATTTCACCCAACACGTTTGTGGCGGATATTTCCGGCCCGATTCAACTTCACCATGGCACGGCAGACGAAACCGTGCCCATCATCTTTTCCGGATTGCTATACGATAAAATACAATCGGCAGGTATGCCGGTGGAATTTTATCGCTATGATGGCGACAATCACAATTTGTCGCTATTCTTCAGTACCGCAATGCAACGCTCGGTAGATTTTTTCGACCGTTATTTGAAATGACGGGCGCGGTTATGCCGGATTTTCCATCAGCGATGCGATGTCCCAGCGTTTCAGTTCATCAATCATCCGGTGTGCGGTGATGTCCAGCGAAATTGGCGTGACTGAAATCAGTTTGTTTTCGGTTGCCCAAAAATCCGTGCCGTGTTCCGGCACGCCGGTGGGCGGCTGACCGCCAATCCAGAAATAATCGCGTCCGCGCGGGTCTTTGCGGCGCACCAGCTCATCGAGATAGATTCGCTGCCCCAACCGGGTCACCGTCACCCCGGCGACATCGGCCCAATCGCACGCGGGGAAATTCACATTGAGAAATGTTCCGGCAGGCAAACCTTTTTCCAGCACCAGCGCCGATAATCGCGCGGCGAATGCTGCCTGCCCGCTGTAATCTTCTCTGGCAACAGGATGCACCCGCGAAAACGCAATGGCCGGCAGCCCATCAATCACCGCTTCCACCGCGGCGGCCACCGTGCCGGAATAAAACAGGTCGTACCCCATATTCGCACCCAAATTGATGCCCGATACCACCAGCGACGGGCGGGTGTCCAACACACCGAGCATCGCCAGCGCGACACAATCGGGTGGCGCACCGCTCGATTTGTATGCCGTGCTGCCATCTTCCCATTCAATCGCATCGGCACGGAGCATTTTGTGCATCGTTTTGGGATGCCCCGATGCCGACCAGTTGTGGTCCGGCGCAAAAATGACAGTTTCTGCCACAGCGTTCAGTGCACGTTTCAGTACGGGCATCACCGGCGAGTCGATGCCGTCATCGTTGGTCAGTAAAATCAGTGGTGAGTCGGTCATAGTTGCCTCTAAGTTTTGCCATTGGGTAGCACAGCCATCCACCAGCGCGGGTCGAGCAGTGCGCTGGACTGCTGTTTGTCTTCTTCATCCTCTTTTTTGTGCACAACCGAAATAGTCATTGGGTCGGTCTGATATTCATTGCCGGCCACATCGAAGGCTTTTGCCCAAATGACGTGCGTCTCGGTGTACCCCACTGTATCAGAAATTATTTGCATTCCGCCGGAAAAAACCTGTGTGTATCCGATGATTTTCTCGGTGTCGGTAATTTCGGGCGCGGCGGCGATGTCTTCCGGTGTGCGCGGTGCGGTGATACTGAAAACCTGCGTCACGGTGATGACCTCGCCGGGAACGGGTTGACCGTCTTCGCCGATGACCGGTTGTCCGTCCGGTGTGAGCAGCGGCATCGTTTGGGTGATGGCATACTCGCGGCTGAGGGTGACGTCGCTCATGGCGAGTGTCCACCGCATATTGTACGGTGCAACGGTGCTTTCGCCGATTTTACGATTGTCCAGATAGTATTCCACCCTGTCCATCGCGAAATTATCATTGGCATCCACCTGGAAATTGATATATTCATCATCTTCCAGCACATACACTTTGCCGTCTTCCGGGTTGAGAATATCGGCAGTGGGCGGGGTGTTATCGATGGTTACCTGATTGGCTTGCCGTTCGAATGAACCGTCGCCGCGCAGCACGGTCAGTTGCAGGGTGTACAAACCTTCCGGCAAACCGGTGGTTTCCCAGTATTCCAGCGGGCCGTTATCCACCGGACTGCCATGGTCGCCGCCCAGTTGACTCCATTCCTGCGGATTGAGTCCCTGCCCAAATTCGAGCCGGTACAATTGGAAGCCATCGAGCCGGGCGTTACCGGTGATGACCACGCCGCCGTGAATATATTCAAACTGACGGGGATAGGTTATCGCCACAGGGCCCGCCGCGACCGCACCGGCGCAACTGTCATCATATTCGTGCGGCGGTTGGGGAATGCCCTGCTCTTTCACCCAGTCGTTCGCCACCGGTGGGTAGATTTCAAACACGCGCGTTTCAATCAAATCGGGCGGGGTGCAACCGGCCACCGCCAGTTTGCCATTGGCTTTGTTAATTTGGAACGCTTGATGGACATTATCTTTCTCTTTCGGCTCGGTTCCTTCCAAAAAGAGTTCGGTTTTGGTGCTGGGTGTGTATTCGGTGGGCAACAGCCCCGATACCGCATCCACCGTGACATCCACCAGCCCCGGCGGGCGCAGCCACGTCTCTACCGGTTTGTCGCGGTGATAGTATGCCATCACATCGTGCCAAATGGGGCCCGCGCCGGAAAGCCCGGTGACATCTTTCATCGGGGTGTTGTCGTTGTTGCCCACCCAAACGCCGACCGCCAATTGCGGGGTGTATCCCAGCGTCCAGTTGTCGCGGAAGTTGTTGGTGGTACCCGTTTTTGCCGCGACGGGCCGGTCATCCAAAATGAGCGAACTGTGCGCACCGAACGCGGGAGCACGGGCGTTGTTGTCGGTTAAAATGCTGGTCATCAAATATGCCAGCGCCGGGCTGATAATTTGCTCGGTGGAGGGCTGGGTATATTCATACAGAATATTCCCATCCGCATCTTCCACCCGCAAAATTGCCACCGGGTCGAGTTTGCGGTATCCGGGGCGAATATCCTGCTCCGGCACGGGTTTGCCCGCCATCACACCATTGTTGGCAAACACGCTAAACGCATACGCCATGTCGAGCGGTTTCACTTCGCCGCCGCCGAGTGTGAGCGCCAAACCGTAATAATCCTCATCCAACGTGGTGATGCCCATTTTGTGCGCGTTGCGAATGACATCTTTCACACCCGATTTCTGCATCACCCACACGGCGGGAATGTTGTAACTGCGGGCGAATGCATTTCGCAAACTGACGGGCCCGTGATATTTCAGGTCATAATTTTCGGGAACGTATGGCGGGTTTGGCGGGTCGGGGAATGCCTGTCGCACATCCATAATCATCGTGGCGGCAGTAGCGACACCTTTTTGCAGTGCGGTCATATAGTTGAAGGGTTTGAATGACGAACCGGGCTGCCGGCCGGGATTGGCGGTGCAAACATTCACATTGCCGTCATTTTCGGTATCCCAATAATCGATACTGCCAACCATCGCCAGAATTTCGCCGGTTTTTGGGCGGATGGCAACCACGCACGAATTACTGGCGTTGTGATCACCTTCCTGTAATTCCTGCACGTGCTGTTTGGCAACTTCTTGCGCTTTTTGGTTCAAATCCAAATCAACGGTGGTGATAACCTTCAGCCCGCCGCGATATACCGTGCGCGGGTCGAACATTTTCAGCAGTTGGTCGCGGGCATAAATGGCAAAATGCGGCGCAACAATATCGAACCGCTGCTGGATTGGTTTTACATCCAGTTTTTGGGCAAACGCGGCATCTGCTTCTGCACGGGTGATGATACCTTCCTCTACCAGCCGCTCCAGCGCGATGCCCTGCCGTTTTTTGGCATCATCGGGATTATCCAGCGGGTTCAGCGCGGGGAACTGTGGAATGGGCGTGAGCATGGTGCATTCCGCCAGCGACAAATCGCTGACGCTTTTGTGGAAATACACCTGCGCCGCCGCTTCGATACCGTATGCCAAATTGCCGTAATAGTTGGTATTGAAATACCATTCCAAAATTTGGTCTTTTTCGTATCGGCGGGTAATTTCGGTTGACAGAATCAACTCTTTCAATTTACGGGTGTACGATTTTTGGGCACGTTCTTTTTCATCAATAATAATATTTTTGATAAGCTGCTGCGTAATGGAACTGCCACCCTGAATTTGTCCACCCTGCAAATTGCTGATAAACGCGCGGGTCAAGCCTTGAATATCGAATCCGGGGTTGGAATAAAAAGTTTTGTCTTCCAGTGCCACCACCGAATCGCGGCATACCTGCGGAATTTGGTCAATCGTCACATACGAGCGGTCGCCCAAACGCGGGTCGAACAGTTCATACAGCACCGTTTGCCCGGTGCGGTCATAAAGTTTGGTGGTTTCGAAATTTTCCTGCTCGGTTTCAATGGCGCTGGGGTCTGGCAGTTGTGCGGCGAAACTGGCATATACCGAATATGCTGCGCCGAACACTCCGGCAAAGAGTGTGCCAACAATTGCCAGCGTGACAATCAGTATTCCGCCAAACGTCCAGCCGATAAACAGTCCATATTTCGGGCGAAAATTTTTGGCGCGTGCCCGCCGTCGGCGGGTTATCATTACTTTTCGATTCGATTGCATATACTACCTATCGTGATTCGTGATTCGTGATTCGTGATTCGTGATTCGTGATTCGTGATTCGTGATTCGTGAAATGGTATCAGAAACTAACTTTTGGGGCAAGTGCGGATAGCAATTTTAGGCTACGTTTATCCGACATTTACCCGTCAACTTTTTCCAGCACCAGCCAGTGCGACAGTCCGAATTTCTGCAATGGCGTTTTTTCCAGAAAATAGGTCATCCGCCGGATGAAACCACCCAGTTTTGGCGCACGGCGCACCACGTTATCGTAACCGGGGTAAATCTGCCGGTGAGAGATGACCCGTGCCGGTAACCCGGCAAACAGCCGCCGCAATCCGCGACCGGTATATGCCCGCACGTGCGGCGCGAGCCGGTTGCGCCAGACATCGGGCAGGTAATTGATGAGTGGGGTATTGCCGAAATGATATTCGCCGCGCCAGTAATGCCCGTGTGTTTCAAACGGATACCACCGGTTAGGGCAGAAAATTATCGCCCG
>JANTHQ010000173.1 GCA_024762375.1 Anaerolineaceae bacterium | reverse complement strand
CCACGGTTCAAATCAGCCATACAGAACAGACGCACGTTTTACAAAAGTTGGTTTCCCTCAGTCGTCATTTGTATATTCATCGTCTGCTCCTTTAACAAAGTAATGGGGATAGTGTATCGGATGCCCCGAAGGCTGTCAAATCGCTTTTCTTTTTTCGCATTTTTTACAAAATGGCTATTGACATTGGCTGTCAAACAAGATATAATCAACGTGCAATAGTTGCTATCGCAACTACTGCACCAGTTCCCTATCTCACCATTTATTGCTCTTGTTCAGCGAAGAATATGGATGCGTCATCGTGGAAAACAACACTGCGCTAGCTGTGCACAACTTACTGGCAGAAACTTTCATCCTGCTGGATGAAGCAGACCGGCGGGCATTGCTTCCGTTCAATTTAACCATTCGACAATATTATGTCCTCTACCATTTGGGGCGTACCGACGGTTTAAATATCCGAGATTTGAGCGCCCGCTTGCTGTGCGATAAAAGTACCACCACCCGTTTGGTAGAAAAAATGCGGCAGGATGGGCTATTGTGCCGCAATCCCGACCCAAATGATCGGCGATATGTGACCATCAGCCTGACAGAAAAAGGACGCGCATTGCGCCAGCAAGCAATGCAGGCACAACGTGCAAGCATCGAGCAACGGCTAAAAGTAATTCCATCTTCCGAACAAAAACACCTTAAAAATACCCTGCAGCAACTGCGAAAACACCTGTTGGCACAACTTGATTACACCGATCCAACGGAAAAATAAAAATTCAACCAAGGCTGACGACCACAAAAGGAGGTGGTGCAATCTAAACCAAACAAAAAACGACGCTACAAATTTAATGTTGTATGAAGAATGACAATTGTCTCTGGAGGAGAATATTATGAAAAAATCAATTCTCGGTTTACTCAGTGCGATGGTTGTGCTCTCGGTACTCGTTTCGGCATGTGGGGCATCACCCACCCCCGAAACCGTGACTGTGGTACAAACCGTCGAGAAAGTGGTAACTCAAGAAGTTGAAACTGTGGTGACAAAAGAAGTTGAAAAAGTTGTCACCAAAGAAGTCGAAGTTGTGAAAGAAGTTGAAAAAAAAGCCGAACCCGTTCACATCGTTTTGTGGACAAAAGAAGGCGAAGCTGATGGCGGCCTGCAATTTGTGCAATCGCTTGCCGAAGCTTACACCTCCGTCCACCCGAACGTCACTTTTGATGTGGTGAACAAAGACGTCGAAGCCCTGCGCGAAGACTTCCAAACCGCCGCACTCGCCGGTGAATCACCCGATTTGCTGTGGACAGTCAACGACCATGCCGGCCCCTTCACCGCTGCCGATTTGATTATGCCGGTAGACGATCTGTTCGACCTGAGCCTGTACGTTGACAGCGCACTGAAAGCCGCCAAATTGGACGGCAAAACGTGGGGCGTTCCCATTTCTAACGGCAATCATCTGATGCTGCTGTACAACAAAAGCCTCATCGATACCCCGCCGGAGACCACCGACGACCTGATTGCTATGGCCGCCGACCTGAAAGCCCAAGGCATTACCCCGCTGGTCTTCAACCAAACCGAACCGTTCTGGATGGTTCCGTGGCTGGGCGGTTTTGGCGGCGCAGTATTTGCCGATGATGGCGTGACTCCCACGCTTGATACCCCCGAAATGGTGAACACGCTGGCATTCCTGCACGACATCAAATACAAAGAAGAAATCATCCCCGCCGAAAGCGATTATGACGGTGCAGACACCCTCTTTAAAGAAGGCAAAGCCGCAATGATCATCAACGGCGACTGGAGCCTCGGCGGATACGCCGACCTGCTGGGCAAAGACCTCGGCGTGGCGCGCATTCCCAAAGTCAGCGCAACCGGCGAATGGCCCAAACCCTACACCGCCGGCGTGTACTTTATGCTGCCGAACACGCTCGAAGGGGCAAAACTGGATGCCGTGGTTGATTTTGTAAAATTTGCCACCAACACCAACAACCAAGCACTGATGGTTGCCAAACTGAACCGGTTGCCGGCGCTGAAAGCTGCGCTGGATGACCCACTCATCAGCCAAAACGAACTGCTGAAAGGCTCTGCCGACCAGATGGTCGTCGGTGTGCCGATGCCCACCGTGCTGGAAATGCGCTGTAACTGGGATGCAATGAAACCCGAAATGCAGGCCGTTCTCGCCGATACCGAAACACCGGAAGACGCAGCCGCCGCAATGCAATCCGCCGCGGATAACTGCATCAAAACACTTGAATAATGTATAAACGGGCTGGGGGCAATGTTGTCCCCAGCCTTTTTCCTCGTAGCGCCAAGGGAGTGTGTGGTTATGCACAGCCTGACATTTGATGTGATTCGACGCAGTTTGGAGGAAGTCGGCTCAACCGTTGTCATCATCTTTTTGGGAACGGTATTGCTCGAAGGGTTACTTTACGTCGTTTTGGGACGTGTGTTCAAAAGTAAATATACCATCCCGTTTATGCTGTTGGGCCCCGCCATTGTGGGGCTGCTGGCATTGATTGTTTACCCACTGGCATGGGAATTCAACCTGTCGCTGACCAATATGAGCCTGCGACACTTCGGAGACAAAGCGCAATACACATGGGTGGCGTGCCAAACACTCGACCCGTCGAAAATTGATTCATACCTGACAGATTGCCTCATCAAAAATTACGCCAACGTTTTCCGATTGCCGGTACTGAAACAAGCATATTTCTTCCCCGTATTCTTCAAAACCATTTTATGGACAGTTTCAAACGTATTTTTCCACGTGCTCGGCGGATTGGGGCTGGCAATACTGCTCAACCGCCCGATGCGCGGACGCGGACTGTACCGCGCTATTCTGATTTTGCCGTGGGCTATTCCGCAGGTAATCGCGGTGCTGGCATGGCGCGGCGAATTTCATTTTGAATATGGTTTTCTGAACATCATACTGCGCGATTTGGGCATGACCCCCATCAAATGGATGACCGACCCGACGTGGAACTTTGTGGCAATGGTACTGGTAAACGTTTGGCTCGGTATTCCGTTTATGATGGTCATCCTGCTGGGTGGATTGCAAAGCATCTCCGGCGAATTTTACGAAGCCGCCGAAATTGACGGCGCGAGCAATTTCCAGCAGTTTACCAACATCACACTGCCACTGCTGCGCCCCGTGATGACCCCCGCCATCGTTTTGGGGACAATCTGGACTTTCAACAACTTTAACGTACCTTTCTTCATCAACCAAAACGAACTGGAAAGCAGCGATATTTTAGTGACGGCGCTCTTCCGCGCCGCCTTCCAGTATAACCGCTATGGTTTCGCTGCCGCATTTGCCTTTGTCATTTTTGTGATACTGCTGCTCTACTCCATCTTCTATATTCGGGTGACGGGTGGGCTGAAAGAGGTGTACGAATGAAAACCGAAAAAAACTGGTTCGCGTGGTTTTTTTCTGCCAAACGCGGTGATAGCCCGTTCAAACGCCTGCTCATCCATTTGACGCTGATTTTTGCCAGCATCATCGCCGTGTACCCCGTGCTGCGGGTGCTCAGCGTGTCCCTCCGCCCCGGCGACCGGCTGCTCTCCACATCGTTGGCACTCATCCCCGCCGACGCCACACTGCAAAACTATATCACCGTGCTGGTCGAAAAAGATTTTCTGCTGTGGATTTGGAATAGTTTGGCTATCACCATTTCCACCGCCATCATCGGCGTCATTCTGTCATCCACATCAGCATACGCATTTTCACGCTGGAAATTCCCCGGACGCACCGTCGGGTTGATTTTTCTGCTGGCAACCCAAATGATTCCCGGTGCGATGCTGATGGTGCCGCTGTTCATTCTGGCGGTGAAATTACATCTGGTTGGAACATATCGCGGGCTGGTCATCGCCTATTCGGTTGGTGCAATTCCATTCAGTGTGTGGATTTTGAAAGGCTATTACGATACTATCCCCCGCGATTTGGAGGAAGCTGCGCTGATTGATGGCGCAACGCGCATTTCTGCATTTTATCGCATTATCCTGCCACTTTCTACCCCGGCACTGGCGATTGTATTCCTTTTCAATTTTATGCAGGCGTGGAACGACTTTTTGCTGGCGCGGGTTCTGCTGGCAAACGCCACCGAAATTTGGACGTGGCCGCTCGGGCTGCAACAATTACAGGGGCAATTTCAAACGGCATGGGGGCAGTTCGCCGCCGCATCCATCATGGTGATGATTCCGGTGGTAGCGCTATTCCTCTATTCATCAAAATATCTCATCTCCGGTTTGACGCTCGGCGGGGTGAAAGGGTAACATTCGCGCGGCATGAAACAACTCTGGCACGCATTCCGGTTGTCGCTGGGTGATTTTCGGGAAGAATTATTCCTGCTGATGATTGCCAACATGATATGGATTGCAGGCGCGCTGCCCGGTATTTTACTGCTGGGATACAGCGCGCTTTTGCTGTCGCTGCCGCTGTTCGGGCTGGGGTTGCTGGCGTTGATACCGTTTCCGCTGGTAACAATGGGGCTCTTCCGGCTGATAGCCGCAGTCAGCCGCCGCGAATCGGTGGGCTGGAAACGAATGCTCTCGGAAGCGTGGCAGGTGAAAAATGCGGGGTATCTGTGGCTCGGAATCAATTTGCCGGTGCTGCTGGTACTGGTGGGGAATATCCGTTTTTATGCCGACCCGGCTTCGCCATGGGGGGGCGGTTCGGTGGGGATGGTTATCACCGCCACATTTGCCGCGCTGACATTTTTGTGGCTGCTGTGGCAATTGTTCGCGCTGGCGGCATTTGCACGGATGGAGCGCCCACGGTTGGCCATCGGGTTTCGGCAAGCAGCAAATTTTCTCGCCCGGCAACCGGGATTCGCCGTTTCAGTCGGAATCGCCGCCATTCTGCTGACAATCATCAGCATCATCATCCCCGTGTTGGGTCTGTGGGCAGGTTTCGCGCTGATTGGCCTGCTGGCAAACCGCGCCATCGAACCGTATGCAAATTGAAAAATTGAATTTCACGCAATTCGTTTGACGTGCGGCGGAAAGGGCACAAGATTCGGGTGAAGCGTACTCGCCACCCGCACTGCCAGCGGCAGCGAACGCCACGCCAGCCGAATGGCCCACGGCGCGCGCAGTTGGTACATTAGCCCCGCCAACCGCACTCGCAGCGGCAATGTGCCAAGCAGCGAATCACCGCGCACGCGCCGGCCGTAATCCGCCAGCGAAAAATCGTCCGTCGCGAATGCCGCCGCGATGGTTTCGGCGGCAACTTTGCCATACCCCAGCGCGAAGGAAATCCCCTCCCCCACAAATGGATCGACGCCCGCCGCGTCTCCCACCAGCAGCAGACGCGGGCGCGACA
>JANTHQ010000172.1 GCA_024762375.1 Anaerolineaceae bacterium | reverse complement strand
ATTCATTCCGGAAAATCGGGGCACTGGATCCGCCTGATGGTTCACCCCGATATTGATGACGAAACCACCAACCTGCTATTGGGCGGGCTCAGTCTGCTGAAAAATCCCCATCACCGCCCGGTATATTGCAGCGTGCGAACCTACCAAACTGAACTCACATCGCATCTTTTCGCTTGCGGGTTTCGTGAATTCGGCAGCCAGCAAGTTTTAGTGAAACACATTGCAGTTCGCGCCAAAGATTTCTTGTCGCGACTGCTTCCGGCATTTGACGGCAATATTGATGCCAAACATGCAACCCCAATGATGCACGCACAAACGCCGTCACCCAAAACAAATGGGAGGCAATAGTAAAAACCGTATGGCACAGATGACCAGCGACCTTAACGCTTTGATGGATGTTTTTCCTGAATTCATTCGCCAGCCATTAGCTGCTCAACAAAATTTAGACGACCTGATAGAAGTGGTCATGGATTTAGGCCGTCGTCCCAAAGCATATTTTACCAACCGCGAAATCATTCTGTCCGACACCGTCATCACCCGTGCCGACATCAACGAAGTTGTGGCACACATTGGTGAATTTATGGGCGACAATCGTGCCGGAATTGAGCGCACCCTGCACCGAATTTCCGCCATTCGCAATCGCCGCGGCGACATCATCGGGCTGACATGCCGCGTGGGTCGCGCCATTTACGGCACAATTGACATCATTGAAGATTTGCTGAAAACGGGCAAAAGCGTTTTGCTGTTGGGTCGCCCCGGAGTGGGCAAAACCACCCTGTTACGCGAAGCCGCCCGCATTCTTGCCGAGCACAAACGGGTGATTGTGGTAGACACCTCAAACGAAATTGCCGGCGATGGCGATATTCCCCATCCCGCCATCGGCAAAGCGCGCCGCATGCAAGTTCCCAAACCGGAACTGCAGCACGAAGTGATGATTGAAGCGGTGGAAAACCACACCCCCGAAGTCATCATCATTGATGAAATCGGGCGGCTGGAAGAAGCCGAAGCCGCACGCACCATCGCCGAGCGCGGCGTGCAACTTATCGGCACGGCACACGGCAACACGCTCGACAACCTGCTGGTCAACCCCACGCTCGCTGATTTGGTCGGCGGCATCGACAGCGTCACCCTTTCGGACGAAGAAGCGCGGCGGCGCAATACCCAAAAAAGCGTGCTCGAACGCCGTTCGCCGCCCACGTTTGACATTTTGGTAGAATTGCAAGACCGTAACCAGTTGGCCGTGCATCACGATGTGGCTCGTGCCGTGGATGATCTGCTGCGCGGACGGCTCATTCAACCCGAAATTCGCATCCGGGACGAAAGCGGAAAAGTCACCATCGAACCGGCAAAAAGTGCCAGCAAACCACATCTGGTTAAAAAACAGCGGCAAGATTTTCCGCAAGAATCATTTGCCAACGGAAAACGCCACGCAACCCCCACCGAGCAGACGGCTGCCAACCCGTTTTCCACGGAAAACCCGGCCGCAGAAGATACAGAGGCAGACGACGAGAAATTATCTCGCAAACGAATTTTCGTCTATGGCGTCAACCACAACCGGTTGCGACAAGCCGCCAACGCCCTGCGCGTGCCCATCGAAATTGTCCCACATCTCAGCCAGGCCGACGTTGCCATCACGCTCAAAAGCCACTATCGCAAACGCCCGCAACCCATCATCGAGGCAGAAGAAAAACGCATTCCGCTTTACATTTTGCGCGCCAACACACAGCACCAAATTGAAAAATGCCTGATTGATGTTTTTCAGTTGACGCTCGCCGACACCGACACGCTTTCCATCGCCATCCGCGAAACCCAAGAAGCCATCAAACGGGTGCTGCGCGGCGAAAACAGCATCGAACTCAGCCCGCAAGAGGCATTCATCCGCCGCAAACAGCACGAAATGGCACGGCAATCGAATCTTATTTCGCAAAGCCGTGGAAAAGACCCCCGTCGCCGGGTGAAAATCTTTCGCCAATAGCGAATGGGTGTTTTCCCCGCCGATTTCACCCTTCGATATGCCCTGCGGGCTACTCAGGATGAAATCGGCTGCCTGACCCGGCACAGTCACGAACATTGAACCTGAAACTTTGAACACAAAACACTTATGACAAAATTCATCACCTTTGAAGGCCCCGAAGGCGCAGGCAAAAGCACGCAAATTCAACTGTTGACCGACTATTTAACCGAGCGCGGATTCGCGGTGCATACCACCCGCGAGCCGGGCGGCACATCCATCGGCGACCAAATCCGCGCGGTGCTGCACGATGTGCACAATACCGAAATGGATGCCGTCGCCGAAATTTTGCTCTATTCTGCCAGCCGGGCGCAATTGGTGGCACAGGTCATCAAACCGAAACTGGCAGAGGGCACAATGGTGCTGTGCGATCGCTACGCCGACAGCACCTTCGCCTATCAGGGTTATGGGCGCGGGCTCGATATGGCTATGCTGAAACAGATTACCGCCTTCGCCACCCGGTCGCTGGTTCCCGATTTAACCATCTATCTCGATTTGCCGGTAGAAGAAGGCATTCGGCGGAAAGAAATTGCGAACCAAGCGGGAGAAGGCGAACTCAACCGCATGGATCAGCAGGAAATTGATTTTTACCGCCGCGTGCGAAACGGTTATCTGACACTTGCCGCCGCCGAACCCCGGCGCTGGCTGATTGTGGATGCCCGGCAATCCATCGCCGACATCCAGCGTGAAATTCGCACCCGATTGACGGCGTGGGGCATCACCCCCGCAAATGGATAATTTATCGTGAAATTGATTGTCAGCATTGTGCATAACGAAGACGCCCGCGCACTCGTCAACCGTTTGGCGCAATCGGGGTTTCATCCCACCCTCATCAACAGCACCGAAACCTACCTGTATGGCGGACGAGCGCTGGTGCTGGTTGGCGTCAAAGCGCACCAAACGCAATCGGTCACCGAGATTATCGGCAAAATTTGCAAAAAACGCACCCGATACGACCCGCCCCTGCCGCCGCCCACCGAAATCGGTGAAATGTTCATCACATCACCCATCAAACGCATCATCGGCGGTGCAACCGTTTATGTGCTCGAAAGTGAGCAATTTTTTCATTTTTGATTTTCCTGCAGCATCACCATTCACACAATATATTTTAATTGGACAACAAAATGCTCACCCACCAACAATTTTTACTTCCCGATGCTCAATCATTGAACCAGATTTTTCCCGCCGATGCGCCATTCTCCCGCCACAGCGATTCCCCGCATCGTGAAACCGTCACCCTGCTCGATACTTTCGACTGGCGACTGCACCGAAAAGGCTGGCGACTCGAACTGCGCGGCAAAACGCTGGTACTGCACACCGCAAAAAGCGAATATCGGCAAAACACCACCGCCGCGCCGCCCGCCCGCATCGAAACGCTGGGCGATGGCATCGTCGCCGAAAAACTCGCGCCGGTGATGCAGATGCGGGCACTGCTGAACATGGGCACACTCACCGAAACCATCACCGCCCACCGCGTGCTCGATGACGAGTTGAAAACAGTGGTGCGCTTGACCACCCATCACATTCAGCCGACATCTATTTCGCCACAACCGCCCGCACTCAACATTCTCGAAATTACCCCGTTGAAAGGGTATGAAAAAACGGCGAAAGAAATTGCCCGCCAACTGAAAACCGGTGGCGCAACAACGCTCGATGCGCCGTGGTGGGAAACCGTGATGCGCGTCTGCGGCAACACGCCCGGCAGTTACTCATCCAAAATTGATGTGCAACTGTCGCCGGATATGCCCGCCGAAACCGCCGTCAAAAAATTGTTGTCCCACCTTTTTTCAACCATGACCATCAATCTGCCATACATCGCGCAGGATATTGACCCCGAATTTTTGCACGATTTCCGGGTATCGATTCGCCGCACCCGCGCCGCCCTAACGCAATTGAAAGACGCGCTGCCCGCCGCAGAAGCCGCCCGGTTTAAACAAGATTTTTCGTTTGTGGGAAAATTGACCAACACCCTGCGCGATTTGGATGTGCATCTGCTGGCAGAAGCCGAATACCGCCGCCTGCTACCTGAACCACTGCGTGAAAGTATTTCGCCGCTGTTTGACCATTTGCGTGCAGAACGCGCCGCCGCACTGAAAGAAACCATCCGCGCATTGAACAGCCCGCGCGTCAAACAAATTTTATCCGATTGGGAAACTTTTTTGCAATCGCCACCCGCCGCCGACACTTCCGCACCTTTGACCATTGGCGCATTGGCGCGCGGACGCATCCATCGGCGATACAAACGGCTGGTGAAAGACGGCAACAAATTGCTAAAATCCACCGATGAAGCCGCGCTGCACCGCCTGCGCATTGATGCCAAAAAATTGCGCTACCTGCTGGAATTCTTTTCCGGATTATTTCCCGCCCCGAAAATCAACCCGATGGTGAAACAACTCAAACGCTTGCAAGACAATCTGGGTGATTTTAACGATTTGAGCGTTCAAGAAGATTTCTTGCTCGATATTGCCCTGCATCACCCGCCGAAAAAATGGTCTGCCGAAACCACACTGGCCATCGGCTGTTTGGTTGGCATTTCAGAAACGAAAAAAGAGGCAGAAAAAGCGCGATTCGCAGCAACGTTCACCGCGTTTGCCGCACCGGAAAATCGAGCACGGTTTTCTGCCCTGTTTGCCCCCGCGAAAGAAGGAACATTATGAGCATTTTAGCGCTGTACAGTAACAAAGGCGGTGTGGGAAAAACCGCCGCCGCCGTCAATTTGGCATATCTCGCTGCCGCGCAGGGATGGCGCACACTCATTTGCGATCTCGACCCGCAGGGCGCAACAACATTTTATTTTCGGGTAAAACCGAAATTACCCGTCAGTGCGAAAAAATATATTTCGGGTGGAAAAGCGGTGCACAAAAGCATCAAAGCCACCGATTTTGAAAATTTGGATTTGCTGCCCGCTGCCTTTTCGCTGCGGCACTTGGACATCACCATCAGCGATATGAAACGCTCGCGCCGCCGGTTGGAAAAAATGCTGTCACCACTGCGCGACGATTATGACCTGCTCATTCTGGACAGCCCGCCGACCATCAACCTGCTGGCAGAAAATATTTTTGTCGCCGCCGATGCCGTACTGGTGCCGGTCATTCCCACCACACTGTCATATCGAACTTACGAGCAACTGCTGGCGTTTTTTAAAAAGCGCCGTTACAGCCGAAAAAAGGTTTTCGCATTTTTTTCGATGGTTGACCGCCGCAAAACGATGCACCGCGACACACAAACAACCATGCGGGCATCGGAAAATGGTTTATTGCAAACTACCATTCCGTATCTTTCCGCCGTGG
>JANTHQ010000171.1 GCA_024762375.1 Anaerolineaceae bacterium | reverse complement strand
AAAATGATGCCGTGACGGGTGATGAAGTGCCGCCGGACGGGCTTTTCGCGCCGATGCTGGGCTTTGGCAAAGTTTGGCGCACCGAATCCGGTGTGCGCGACGCATTCGGCTGGGCCACCGCCCCTGAACAACCCGGTGATGGCAGCTTCCAAATGTTTGAAGGCGGAAATATACTTCGACTCAATCAAGAAAATCGAACTTACGTCTTTTTACACGCTGAAAATCGAGTTGAAATTTTCGATAATCCCGACCTAAATAACTGAAATAGATTGCGTAATTTAGATTGCGTGCTATCATTTCTACGAACTACGAATCACAAATCACGAATCGTTCCTATGAATCGAGAAGAAGCCTTAACCCAAATTGCATGGCACGCCGTTAAACAACTTTCCCGCGCGGAAGCGACGGCTATCGTTTATGCTTTTTTCAAAGAGCCATTGAAACCGAGTTTGCGTGCCCGGTTGAACATCACCGCCATCATTCAGTGGGAAACCCACACCCCGCCCGAAGATTTGCGCCCCGGCAATCCGATTTACCGCCCGGTGCTGATTGACCGTATGCGCGAAAAATTCATCGGTGCGAAAAACGATTATCTGGCGCAATACCTGCGCGAAAAAATGGGCGTGCCGGTGGAATCGGTGACCGGCGATGAGCCGGATTTGCTGGCGTGTCCCGTGTGCGGCTACAAAACGTTCACCGAGCGCGGCACGTGGCACATCTGCCCGGTGTGTGGCTGGAACAGCGACCCGGTGCAGGAAGCCCGCCCCGATGAGCCGGTCGGCGCGAATGGCGTCAGTTTGCGGCAAGCGCGGGAAAATTTCGCCGCGTTTGGGGCAATTTCCCGCGAGAAACTATCGCAGGTTGAGGCGGACGGCACGCAAAAATATCTCCGCGAAGGGGGTGATGCCGGCGAAAATTAAATCGAGGAAAGGTCAGCGCCAGGGGCGAAGCAATGAACAATTATCAATGAACAATGAGCAATGAGCAAATGATTCGCAACATTGTTCATTGTTAATTACTCATTGGTAATTGATAATTGTTTCGCTTGACGAGGAGCAGGTTGTTTGCCGCGAGGCAAACCTAACCGCGACCCATCGCGGGAAAATCGGACAGATCGGCGGATGCCTGCCGGGTGTTACCCCACCCGAACCCTTTTTCCTCCATTAAAAGCGACCGCACAAAACCACCGGGCAACCGGCGGGACAAACGCGGGCGCGGGGAAAATTTCAGATGAAAATGAACGTGCGGATTACCCCCTCCCCAACCCTCCCCCTCAAAGGGGGAGGGAGTCGCCGCAGGCGGCGGGAGAGGGTGAAGCTGCACATCCCAAAAACCCTTGGAGGAAAATTATGTGTGGTATTGTTGGTTATGTCGGCACACGCCCGGCAACAGAAATGGTATTCAACGGTTTGAAAAAATTGGAATATCGCGGTTATGATTCGGCGGGGATTGCTACCATTCAAAACGGTGAAATCGCTGTGCGCCGCGATGAAGGCAAATTGCGCAATTTGGAGACGATGCTCGCCGAATCGCCCATCAATGGGCAGATTGCTATCGGGCACACCCGCTGGGCAACCCACGGCGAACCGAGCCGGCGCAATGCCCATCCCCACACCGATGAGAGCGGCACGGTCGCTATCATCCAAAATGGTATTGTCGAAAATTATCTGCCCCTGAAACAGGAATTGGAAGCCCGCGACCATCAATTTCAATCGGACACCGACACCGAAGTGATTGTCCATTTGATTGATGAAAATTTGCGCGGCGGCGATGATTTTGTGACCGCCTGCCGCCGTGCGTTCGGCAAAATTCGTGGTTCGCACGCTATTGTGGCGTTGAGCAAACTTGAGCCGGACAAAATGGTGACGGTGCGACTCGGCAATGCCGGTGGCGTCACGCTTGGTGTGGGGGATGGCGAAATGTTTCTCGCTTCGGATATGCCCGCCATTTTGGAGCACACCCGCAAAATGATTTTTCTGGAAGACGGGGAAATGGCGGTCATCACCGCCGCTGGCGTGGAATTTTCACGGCTGGATGGCACGCCCATCCAAAAGAAAATTACCGAAGTGGCGTGGGACCCCGTCAGCGCGGAAAAGGGCGAATTTCGCCACTTTATGCAGAAAGAAATCGCCGAGCAGGCCCGCAGTTTGACTGACACCATCGGCACGCGGATTGATTTCGCGTCGGGGGAAGTCCATCTGCCGGAATTGAATCTATCGGCGGCGGATGCCCGCGACATCCGGCGAATGGTCATCACCGCCTGCGGCACGAGCGCGTATGCGGCGTTGGTCGGAAAATTTATGATTGAATCGCTGGCGAAAATTCCGGTCGAAGTGGATTATGCCAGCGAATTTCGCTACCGCGAGCCGGTGATTGATGAGCACACGCTGTTGCTGGCCATCAGTCAGAGCGGCGAAACGGCAGACACGCTGGCGGCGATGGACGAAGCCAAAAAACGCGGCGCGCGGCTCATCAGCATTGTGAATGTGCAGGGCAGTATGGCGGAACGAATCAGCGACGGCGTGATTTTGATGCACACCGGCCCGGAAATCGGTGTGGCGAGCACCAAAGCATTCACCGCGTCGCTGGTTGACCAACTGCTGCTGGCGATGGCGCTGGGGCAGATGCGCGGCACGCTCGGCGCGGCGGAAAGCGAATCGCTGGCACAGGCGTTGCTGGCGCTCCCGGCGCAAGCGGGCAATGTGCTGGCCGATGGCAACGATTTTGACGCGATTGTGAACCGGTATCACCAGCGCGAACATTTTCTGTATTTGGGGCGGGGTATCAATTACCCCATCGCGCTGGAGGGGGCATTGAAACTGAAAGAAATCAGTTACATTCACGCGGAAGGATATCCCGCCGGAGAGATGAAACACGGCCCGATTGCGCTGATTGATGAGCAGATGCCGGTGGTGGCGATTGCACTGCGCGACTCGGTGTATGAAAAGATGGTCAGCCAGATTGAGCAGGTGAAGGCGCGCAACGGCACGGTCATCGCGCTGGCAACCGAAGGCGATACGCGCACGGCGGCGCTGGCAGACCACGTGCTCACCGTGCCGGAAACGCACCCGCTGGTGTCGCCGGTGCTGGCGGTGTTGCCATTGCAGCAACTGGCATATCACATGGCGGTTCGGCGCGGGAATGATGTTGACCAGCCGCGCAATCTCGCCAAATCGGTCACGGTGGAGTAAGGGATGGAAATCGGTGAAAAAGCGTGATTGAGTGAAACTCCCGGTGTTTTCGCGGCGGGAGTTTTTGCATTCATCGTGATGTTTTTGATTACTGCTGTTTTGTGATGAAGGCGGAGAAATTGCTCGCCGCCCGATTTTCGGGATTCGGAACTTTTTGAGTGTGAATACCGTCTATAAAAAAGAACGTAATCCGATAGAATGCGAATGATGCACCCGCCGTAAGGAGGCGCGTATGAAAATCCAATGGATATTGATTGTAATTTTAACCGTGATACTGGTTGGCTGTGGCTCCATTCAGCCAACGACACAGGGCGCAACCCAACCGGAACCAACGGCAACGATGGAGCCAGCAAAAACAGCGACGCCGTCGCCGGTGCCGGTAAAGTCGCCGACACTGCCGCCGGATGAAAGTAAAAGAGAGGATGTACAGATGACGCAACCTGAAAGTGGTATGCAAAGTCTCATCGAGCAGGCAATGCAAGATTTGGCCGAACGATTGTCAGTTTCAGAATCGCAAATTACCCTCGTCGAAGCGCGTGAGGTGGTGTGGCCCGATGCCAGCTTAGGGTGTCCGCAACCGGGCATGCTGTACAAACAAGTGCCGGAAGATGGTGCGAAAATCGTTTTGGATGTTGACGGGGTGACTTATGAATATCACACCGGTGGGACGCGCGGGTTGTTTTTGTGCGAAACACCCACCGTCAAAACTGAAAAGCCGCCCCAAATCGACATTACCAAATTGACACCGCAGAGTTCCACCGGTAAAAACCCCACACCGCCGCTGCCGGATAGCGGCATTCCCCCCGGGGAAGGCCAGTAACCTGAATTCGGAGTTTTTCTCAAAATTAGAAATGGCGGTTATTTTCCGGGAATTTTTGGAATGTCATTCCCGCCTGTGCCCTGCGGGTGCGAAGGCGGGAATCCATAGGTTTCTGTTGTGGATTCCGGACAATTCGCTGCGCGAATTTCCGGAATGACAAAAACTCCGAACTGAGGTTATTTAAAAAATCAGTGAAAATCCTCGTAATCCGTACAATCCGTGTTCTATTTTTTAACTTTTCAAAAGTGTCCGGTGACTAGATTTCTATTTACAAATTCGGTACAATGAACCAAAACACGCTGATACCCGCCAGCCCGGCCAACCCGGCGCAGACCGCCGCCAGCAGCCAGCCGGTGAGTCGGCCGGGCAGCCAGTGCCGCACGGCGAAAATCGCTGCCGCGCCGCCATCAATCGCCATCGCCCATTTGCCCGCCCCGCCGAATACCACCGCGCCCACCAACGCCACAGATGCCATCGCCGCGCCGAAAAACGCGTGTTCGCGGCGCAGCATTTCGCGCATCCCCAGCCCGAAAATCACGCCCAGTGGCAGCAGCGCGCTGAAAAAATATCGCCCCTGAAATTGCACGAATGACAGGTTCAGCCCGATGAATACCGCCGTGACCAGCGCCAGTTGCAGCGTCATCAGCCACAGCCCGATGCGCAATCGCACCGGCAATGGACGATGGCGCCACAGCCACAGCCCGAACCCCGCCGCGGTCAGCAGCGAAACAACCGTCAGCGCGGCATACACCCGCGCATCCATCGGCACCGCCATCCAACCGAATTGCCCCCAAAAACTGTGAAATGTGGTTTGCGCCAAATCTGAAAGATAGCGCGCCCAACCCGTCTGCGCCAACCGTTCGGCGGTGCGGAGTTGCCCCACCACCACCGAGTCGTGCCGGTGCAGCCCGAGCACGTCCAACCCGCCATACACCAGCACATTGCGAATGAACATCGACAGTGCCAGCACCAGCGCAGGCAGATAGAGTCGCAGGGCGTTTTTCGCCAGCAAATGCCGGTGGTTTGGTGTGGCGAACCACAGTCCCGCCGCACCGAGCACAATCGCGGTGTACACCGTCACTTTTGTCAGCAGAATCAGCCCCAGCATAATACCGAGCGTCCATGGGATGGGTGAATGGTCATCCCGAAAAACCCATCGCAACAGCAGAAAAACGAATGTCGCCAGCAGCAATTCCGCCAGACTGTCGTTGTTGACCGAGGCGAGCATGGTCAGGTGCATCGGCACAAACGCGGCGAAAGCGGTCGCTGCGGCAGCAATTTCGGTGGGCAGAAACAGGTCGGCGGCA
>JANTHQ010000170.1 GCA_024762375.1 Anaerolineaceae bacterium | reverse complement strand
CCGATTGCGGCTTTGCCTTCGATGGCGACGGTGACCGGGTGGCGTTGATTGATGACCGCGGCGGCGTTCATTTCGGCGATGTGATTTTAATGCTGCTGGCGCGGCAGATGGCGGCGCAGTTCGGCGCGGTGACGGTGGTGCACGATGCGTCCAGCACCCGCGCGCTGGCGGATGATGTTGCGGCGCACGGCGGCACAGCTATCGCCGCGCCGGTGGGGTACGCGTTTGTGCACGAAAAGATGAAAGAAGTCGGCGCGCAACTCGGCGGGGAATCGGCGGGGCATATTTTCGTTTTGGATGATGAGTTCCGTTTTGATGATGCGATTCTGGCGGCGGTGCATTTGCTCAACCTGCTGGCGGGACAATCGCGCCCCCTTTCCGCATTGATTGCCGATTTGCCGCGCTATCACACCTCGCCGAATCATCGGGTGACGTGCCCGGAAGAACGCAAATCGGCAGTGGTGGCGGAATTAAAATCGCGCTTCAGCGAATACCCGCAGGATGATATCGACGGTGTGAAAATCTTTTTCCCGCACGGCTGGGCACTGGTGCGCCCGTCGAATACCCAACCCGCGCTCAGTTGGCGCGTCGAAGGGGAAACAGCGGACGATTTGGCAGAAATCAGCGCCATCATGCAGATTGAATTGCAGAAAATCCTCGATATACGTTAAAAAAATTTAACCAGAAATTAAAAATTTCATAACAATTACTTTACCTCGATTTAACATTACCGGGTTACAGTTTGGATGAATAAACGCTTCCGAAACTGCGAGCCCGTATGAACCTTTCCGACATTTCGATTGTTCTTCCCACCCGCAACGAACGGGAAAATATTCGTCCGTTTTTAGCCGCCATCCCCGATGATGTATCGTTGATTGTGGTGGATGCCAGCACCGATAACACTCCGCAATTAATTGAAACGTTGCGCCCTCGCCACACCCGTGTCATACAGCAACCGTCCACAATTGCCGCCGCACGCCAAATTGGTGCGCAATTGGCGCACACGCCGTGGCTGTTGTTCACCGATGCTGACATTGTTTTCCCGCCCCGTTTTTTTCTTGCCATTCTCCAACTAAAAAATGTTGATGCCGCATACGGCCCCAAACTGTCCCGCAACCGTTTTCAGTGTTATTACCACATTATTGCGGAGGGTCAGAAATTGAGCCAATCGCTGGGTATTCCGGCGGTTTCTGGTTCGAGCTTTCTCATAAAACGACATGTTTTTTGGCACGTAGGGGGCTTTGATGTGCAGTTGTCAGTCAATGAAGATTCGGAGATAGGCTGGCGAGTCAAACGATATGGATATCATATTGCCTTTGTGCCCGAAATGATGGTATTTGCCCGCGACCACCGGCGGCTGGAGCGTGGAATCACCCGAAAAACGGTGCATTCGATGTTTAGAAACACGTTGCTGTATTTTGATCTGCTGCCATATCGCTGGCGATATCACGATTGGGGGTACTGGCGGGGAACACCATCCGAAAATGCGCCGGAGTGAGCCGTGAGAATCGCATTGTTGTCCGAAACATTTTTGCCGAAAATCGATGGTATCGTCAACACGTTGTGCTATCTGTTGGCTTATTTGGACGAGCATGGGCATGAAAGTATCTTGTTCGCCCCGGAGGGTGGGCCGAGTAAATATGCCAAAACGCCGGTCGTGGGATTGCCCGCATTTTCATTTCCACTGTATCCCGAATTGTCACTGGTTCCGCCGTATGTCAATTTAATGGCAGAATTGTCTGCGTTTGCGCCGGATATAGTGCATGTGCTCAATCCGGTATCGTTGGGGGTGGCGGGAATCAACCATGCCAGAAAACTTGATGTGCCGGTTGTGGCATCGTACCATACCGATATACCCGGTTTTGCTGTGAAATGGGGGTTATCGGCGTTGGAAGATACCCTGTGGGCATATTTCCGATGGGTACATAACCAAGCCGATTTGAATTTGTGTCCGTCGGAGGCTACGATGGCAGAAGTTCGCGCGCACGGCATTTTGCACACACAGGTGTGGAGTCGCGGGGTTGATACCGAACGTTTCACCCCGAAAAAACGTTCCGGAAAATGGCGCAATCTGCTCACCGATGGACACACCGATCAGCCACTGTTGTTGTATGTGGGGCGATTGTCGCCCGAAAAACGGGTCGATTGGTTGCAAGTGGTGCTGAAAGCCATACCGGAAGCACGGCTGGCAATTGTGGGCGACGGCCCGGCACGCGGTGCATTGGAACGTGTTTTTGAAAACACCCCAACAGTGTTCACGGGGTATTTGCACGGCGATAAATTGGCGCACGCCTATGCTGCCGCCGATATTTTCACATTCCCGGCAGCAAACGAGACATTTGGCAATGTGGCGCTGGAAGCAATGGCTTCTGGCGTGCCGGTAGTTGCTCCGCGTTCCGGCGGGGTGCTTGACCATGTCATTCACGGTGAAACGGGTTTGTTTTTCGATCCCGTTGATCCACAAGCGATGGTTCAGGCGGTACAGTCACTACTGAACAACCGCATTTACCGGCAACATTTGGCTATCAATGCCCGCCGGACAGCAGTCAGTCGCACATGGAATACCGTTTTCGACAAACTACTGGTGGATTATCAACGGTTGATTGAACCGGAGAAAATACGTCAAATTGCATAAAAACTCAAAAGGATACATTATGAATTTCAGCGGGAAATATCAAAAATTTAACCGACAAGCGTGCTGGAAAAAAGCCGATTTGCATTTGCACACCACTTTCAGCGATGGACTGATGACACCGGAAGAAGTGGTCACCATCATCGCCACCGAAACCGACCTCAATTTAATTGCCATCACCGACCACGATACCACCGAAGGCGCGGTGGTTGCCCAACATTTCGCCCGGCGGCACTCTCCGTATTTGAAAGTGGTGGTGGGGCAAGAAGTAACCACCGGCGATGGCGATGTCATCGGACTGTTTTTGCAAAACTCGCTACCGCCGCAACCCACTGCACTTGCTGCCATAAACGCTATTCACCGGCAGGGTGGATTGGCGGTGGCGGTACATCCCTTCGCAATGGGTTTCGATATGCATTCGGTGGGAAACCTCATCACCCAATTACCATTTGACGCTATCGAAACACGCCACGGTTGCCCATTAAGCATTCTCAGCAATATTATTTCGTTTTGGCTCAATCGCCGAGGGCAGCAACTTCCTGCGCTGGGCAGTAGCGACGCGCACATTCCATTTGTGGCAGGGCAAGCCTTCACATGGTATCGCGGAGATTTGCGCACCAGTATTCAAACCGGCATCGTTCGTCCCGGTGGCGGTTTGTGGAAAATTTCGAGCATGTTGCGCAAGGTGCCCGTCATTTTGGAACGCGGCATTACGCAATATAAACCCGGTAGACAGCCTGTATCTCGTACAAATTGATGAGGTTTTTTATGGAAAAAATTATTACCGATCTTCATATGCATTCACATTTTAGCCCCGATGCCTCCGCTCCCCTTGAAGTTTTATGCCGTGCCGCCGCCGAAAAACACCTCACAACCATCGCCATCACCGACCATGCCGAATGGCATCATCAATCTCAACAGTACGGGTTTCCGCTGGCCGAAGATTATTTCGCCGCCATTGAAGCGTGCCGAATGGCATTTTCGCCTGTCGGGTTGACGGTGTTGAGTGGCATTGAACTGGGTAATCCTCACCAATTTACCCGCAAAGCCAAAAATCTGCTGGACGCATGGTCGTTTGATATCGTTATTGCGTCCATTCACTGGCTAAACGGGCACAATATTCATCATGCGACATGTTTTTCTGGAAAATCACCCGATGAGGTTTACATTGAATATTTTCTGGAAATCGGCCGACTGGCCGCCGCGTTCGATTTTGATATTCTGGCACATTTTGATCGCATTTTTTGGCAAGGAACGCAGTTAGGCGCACCGCTGAACGCATTTCGTCTTGAAAAATATATCCGGTATGCTTTTGATATTATGGTGCGTTACAATCGTGTGTTGGAATTGAACACCAAATTTCTGGGCACCCCGAACAATTGGAATGATACACTGATCACACTGCTACTCTGGTATCGAGACGCGGGTGGCACAAAAATTGTCGTCAATTCTGACGCCCACCAACCCGCCGAAATCGGGCGCAATTTTGCGTTGGCAGAAAAATTGCTCCCGTTGGCCGGGTTTAGTCTTCCGGAATCGCTTTTTGTGCCCGAACCCATCGCTATATCCGACGACAAGGGGTGAAAAACAATTTTTGGTAGAGTAACGGCTGTCGGGCAACGCGCCCGGCAGTTTTTTTATACCTCAATTGACGGATTGTTCATTATTGAGTAGCATGAATCATTGCTACCCATTTTGGCAGCAGAACAACGCAAAAGAGGCATTCATGAACAATCTTGCAGTTATCATTCTTGCGGCGGGGAAGGGAACCCGTATGAAATCCGACCTGCCGAAGGTGTTGCACCGGCTGGATGGCAAACCGCTGGTGCAGCATGTCATCGACACCGTGCAGACGCTTTCCCCCGCCGAAATTGTGCTGGTGGTCGGCCACCGCGCCGATTTGGTGCGCGAAAAAATCGGCGGTGGGGTGAAGTATGCACTGCAGGTGGAGCAACTTGGCACGGGGCACGCGGTGGTGCAAGCGGCAGATGCGCTGAAAGACCATCGCGGCGATGTGCTGATTCTGTATGGCGATATGCCGCTGGTTTCCGCTGAAACGCTGGAAAAACTGGTGGCGGCGCAAGCGGAGAATCCCGACCCGCTGACCATGCTCACCGTCACCGCCGACAATCCGCGCGGGTTCGGGCGGATTGTGCGCGATAGTGCCGGAAACGTCATCGCCATTGTGGAAGAAGCCGACTGCACGCCGGAACAACTGGCCATCAACGAATTGAACACCGGCGTGTATTGCATTCGCGCCGATTGGCTGTGGGCAACCTTGCCGAAAATCACCCTCAGCGCCAAAGGGGAATATTACCTCACCGATTTGGTGGCGCTCGCCGTGGCGGAAGGGTATTCGGTGCAGGTATTAACCACCGATGATTTGACGGAAACAATGGGCATAAATACGCCGGAACATCTGGCGGAAGCGGAAACTATTTTGAAACGATGACCCCCTCCTGTCCTCTGCGAGGACTCCCTCCCCCTTTAAGGGGGAGGGGTGGGGAGGAGGTTGATATGGAGAATATCATGTTCACCCCCGAAATCTATTTCGACCTGACTGATTTTGAACACCGCGCCATTTTCGACGGGCTGGAAAACGTGTGGGATGTGCTGCCGCGCATTGCGAAATATCTGAAAACCCATCTGCAACCCGGCATTTTCGGCACGGTTCACCCCGGCGCATATCTCATCGGCGACGATATTTTCATTGCCGAAGGGGCGGTG
>JANTHQ010000169.1 GCA_024762375.1 Anaerolineaceae bacterium | reverse complement strand
GTCCAGCACGGGGAACAATTTGGCGATAATGGCTGCGGTCAATTCTTCTTGGCGGCGGGTGGACTGCTCGGTTTGCCGGCGTTTGAAATTCTGCAACTCAGCGGTAGCCCGTTGCCAGCCATCCAGGTTTTTGGCGGCTTCGGCGCGAGCGGCTTCCAACTCAGCCTGTAACTCTTCTATTGATGGTGATGGCGTATCATTTGCCGATGTTTCGTTGGCCTCGGCGGTTGTTTCTTCTGTATTTTCATTGACGATAACGTCTTTTTCTTTTGTTTTTTTTGCGGTTTTATTACTCATATTTACCTCGAAATTAATTATTTGGGTGTGGGTCCGTAAAGGTCGGTGATGAGATTACTCATCAACGATGACATATATTGCACAATTGAGACGGCGCGTTCATACGGCATTCGGATGGGGCCGACAACGCCCAGCGCACCCGATGCGCCCTGCTCTGAGCCGTAACGGGACAGGATGATGCTCACCTGCGACAGGTCATCCCATTTGCCTTCGCCACCGATGATGATTTGCACCCCTTTGGCGGGTAAGGCTTGCCCGATGAGTTGTTCGATGAGATGGCGTTCTTCAACCACCCGAATGATTTGTTCCAGCGTGTCGTTGCGCACGGCGTGTTCTTCCAGCAGATGGAGCAACCCGGCGTGGTATAAATCGCTGGTGGTGCGGTCGTCGATGCGCTGCATCGTGTCGGTTACAACGCCGGCGATTTGTTCTGCCAGCCCGGTTAGTGTGCTGGAGACGGCTTTGACGGTGTGCAGTTCTGCGCCACTCCACAAATCGGTCAATTGCCGCGAGATGGAACGGAGTTCGTCCTGATTGTGCGGCTGTTCAAGATTGATGATTTGCTGTTTGATGGTGCCTTCTTGCAGCACTAAAATCAGCAGGGCCACGTGGTCGTGGATCGAAATCAATTCGACGTGTTTCACGCGGCAGCGATTTACTTTTGGCGATGTAACGACCGATGCGCTCTGGGTGGTATGCGCCAACACTGCCGCGCTGAGCCGCATCCACTGGTCAAGTTCCAGCCGGGCTTGGTGGAACTGATGTTGAATCATCAACTGCTCGGTGGGCGAAAGTTGTGTTTCGTCCATCAATTTTTGTACAAAATAGCGATATCCCTGCTCGGTGGGGATGCGCCCGGCAGATGTGTGCGGTTGGGTCAGATAGCCGCGTTCTTCCAGTGTGGCCATCTCGTTCCGCACGGTAGCCGAGCTGACGCCGAGCCGATATTTGGCTACAAGCGTTTTCGAACCAATGGGAACACCCGTGTGGATATATTCGCTGATGATTATTTTCAGTATTTTTTGTTGGCGTGGCGTTAAATTTTCCATATCGCCTGTACAACCTTTGCCCAATTGACAAAATTTTAGCACTCATCAACGCCGAGTGCTAAAAACCCGCTAGAATGATACCACGAAGGGGGGAACATGTCAAACTTTTGCGCCGCGGTGGTTGGTTTTTGCCGCAAAACCGCGAAAAAAAACCTGCCGAACCAATTTGTCCGGCAGGTTGAAAATTCAGAGCCACTCGCGTTAGTACGTTCGCTGGATGATTACTTCAAACGAGGCATGGTACAGCGAATTGGCAACAGTGTTTCCGGTTGCGGGGCAGGTCTCATCCACTTGGAAATCGGGGGTGATACCGCTGGCAATCTGCGATTTTCCGCTCATCACCTGTACGCTGTAGGTGCCTTTGAACATTGCAAATTCGATGAAGCCGTTGCCTTTGTCTTTGGCTTCAGTTTGAGCAATGATGTTGTCGTTGGCATTTGCTCCCCACGAAATTTTCACCGGAACATTGTTCAGGCCATTGCCGTTGATGTCCACCACGTGAATGTAGATGTGGTGATTCCCCTCATTTTCACACGGCGTCAGTTTTCGCACCGATTTGATGATGAAATCCGCATCGGGCGTTGGTGTGACGGTCGGTGTTGGCGTATTGGTCGGCGGGCGATACGCGGGTGTGCTGGTGGGTGGAATGGGTGTCGCCGTGGGAGTATCGGTGGGTAATGGGGTGTTGGTCGGCAGCGGTGTTGCCGTCGGCGACGGGGTGATGGTCGGCGACGGCGTGTATGTCGGAATCGGTGTTTGTGTCACCGTCGGCGACGGTGTAAAGGTTGCGGTTGGCGACGGTGTGATGGTCGGTGTGGGTGTGGTAGTTTCCACAAATGGCAATGCTGCCACAAAATCGCTCTGTGCCAGCCCGCCGATTATATCGCCGGGAGGGGGCGTGCCGCCATCTGCCATCGCGACGGCGGGATTTTCGCCCAGAATACTGGCTGCCAATGCCTGAATGATGCTGGCCGGGGCGACGATGCCGCACATCCATACCAGCAGCAGAATTAAAAATGCCAAACCGAGGCGTGTGCCCAGCGGCATTTTTGAATACCACCGGCTGACGCCGTCGACACGGGTGCGCAGTTTGCCGCTGGCTTTTTTCGCACCCACGGCGATATTGCTGGCTGCGCGGGGCGTTTGTTTCCGGGCTGTTGCCGATTTGCGCGGTTTGGCGGCTTTTGAACGGGCCGGTTTCGCTTTGCGGCTCGTGGCTTTGGCTTGTTTTTTCGGGGGTGAGCCGGTTTTTTTGGCGGCTTTTGACGCTGCCGGTTGCCGTTTGCTCACCGGGCGCGAGGCGCTGACTGCCTGTGTCGGGTGGCTGAAGGGTAACGGCGGCGGCGCGACCGGACGCACCGGTACGGGCGGTGTGGCGCTGGTTGGACGCGAAACGCTGCGGCTGCTGCCGGTTTTCGGCGACCGAATGGCAGGTTGCGGTTTGCTGTTGCGGATGATATCCATTGTTTCAACCAGCCGGTCGCTCATTACGCGGTTCAGCACGGCAGACAGGTTGGGATTTTGATAAACGAGTTCGTCAAAATCTGCTTTGGGCAATACCCAGATGTCCACATCGGTTTGGGCGCGCGCGGTGGTGGCGTGTGGCCGACCGGAAAGGAGTGCGGTTTCGCCCAAAAAATCGCCCGTGCTGAGTACGGGGAGGGGGACAACGCCGCCGGGGGTGGACGTGAAGCGTTCCACATAACCGTTTTCGATGAAATAAAGTTCGCTGCCGGGCTGACCTTCTTGATAAATGAGGTCACCGGTGTTGAAACGGCGGGCGTGCAACCGCGCCGAAATTTCATCCAATTGACGGCGGGAAAGTCCGCCCATAACGGCCAGTTTCCGCAGATGTTTTTCGATAAATTGGTTGTCGGCGGCGCTGAGATGGTCGCGCAGGGCTTGGCTCAGTGCTACGCTCAATTGCGGATGTTTGACCAACAGCGCATCGAAATCGGTGCGGTACAGTGCCCACAGGTTCACGTCGGTTGCGGCGTGTGCGGTTTCGGTGCGATTTTTGCCGGTCATCAGGGCCATTTCGCCAAAAAAATTGCCTTCGCTGGCACGGGTCAGCAAGCTGCCGGTGTCGTCAGTCAGGTCTATCTGCCCGGATTCGACGATGAAAAGTGCGTCGCCATGGTCGCCGGTTTCATAGACGGTTTCGTTGGCGGGAATGTGCCGCAGCATCAAATATCCGGCGCAATCGGCGAGCGCATCATCCGGCAGGGTGCTGAAAAGTGGAATGTGCCGCAGAACATCCATCGCGGCGAGTTGCTCTTTTCGACTCAATCGCGCGGTGATGGTGCGGCTGAGCGTGGCTTTGATGTCCGGGTGAGCGGCGGTAATTTCAGCGAAATCTGCCGGTGAGAGATGCCAAACAGTGGTGGTTTGCGCGGTCTGTGCGGTTTCAGGGTGTGGTTTGCCCGCCAGCACGGCCATTTCGCCGAAAACGCTTCCCGCGCCGAGTTCGCTGTAATCGTTGTCGGTTTCGCCGATGAGCCGCACGGTGCCGCTTTCGATGAGATACAAGCCGCTGGCGGGTTCGCCATCACGGAAAATTGCTTCGTTGGCGGGATATTCTTTTGCAACCAGCCGCGTTGCGATTTGTTTGCGGTCGGCGGCCGAGAGGATTTTCATAAAAGGACTGTTGCCCAGTTGTTCGGCCAGATAATCGGTCATTTGCACGATGGGCGAGCCGAGCGAGCGGCTAAGGCTCAAGCCCAATCGCGGGTTGTTTTGGATGAGGGTTTCGAGTGCATCGGTTTCGAGCACTGCGACCGTTACGTCAGATGCTGCCGTTGCAGAAACGGAGCGGACTGCACCCTGGAAGAAGTCGGCTTCACCGAGCAGACTGCCTGGACCCAGGTTGGCAAGTGTGGTTCGGTTATCGGCCGAAAGGCTGATGCGTCCCGTTTCGACAATGTAGAGGGCATCGGCTTGGATGCCTTTAGAAAAAATTATTTCGCCGCGGGCGTAACTTTCAGTTTTTAACTGTTGGTTGATGGCGCGGCGTTCTTTGCTTTCCAGTTCAGCAAAAAAGGGAATTGAATTCAATTGCTCGTCTTTCAATGTCCACCTTCTTTCACGCTTTTTAATGATGGTTACATAGGCAATTTTGCGTATAACCGATTAGAAGTTTACGCAGGATACGAATATTGGCAAATATTGAGGGTAAATTATCGGTTATGGTGATGGCGTTTGTTGGAAAACCAGTTGCCACGAGGGGACAATACTTTCCGGTAAATTTGAACACTGAACTGTGGAAACATTGATGTCGCGGGCATCTTCGCCGGGGAATGAGAGTAGTTTTACGGTGTATGTTTGATTGACGGCCATTGTAAAATCGGCGTAACCGGGGTTTTGCAGCGATTTGAAGCCGGTATACAGGATATTTTCGCCGCCGGCCCACGAAACGGAGAGTTTTGCGCCGGGTATGCCGTTGCCGGCGGCATCACGGATGAAAATGCGGAGGGTGCGACTGCCGTTGGGGTCGCACAGTGGCACCGATTGCGCTACGGCGAATGAGGGCAGGGTGGGTGTCGGCCGTGGGGTAATCGTATGGGAAACAGAGGGTGTATCTGTCGGTTGGGGCGTTGCAGTGGGCGATGGTGTCGCTGTCGGGGTTGGTGTGGGCGATGGTGTCGCGGTCGCGGTGGCCAGATATGCCAGCATGTAACTTTCGGTTTTGCCGAGTGCATCTGCCAGCGTTGCCAGCGAGCGGATGTCACGCGGGTCGGCGTTGCGGTCAATATATGTTTGAGTCAATGCGGCGATGGTATCGGCCGGGCGGCGGTCTTTCAGTGCGGCGAGCCGTCGTTGTGCGGCAGGCAAATCTTTGTTGTGCCGATATGCGGCAGCAACCAACACGGTATAGATTTCTTTATCGTGGGGATTCAGATTTGCCGAGGTGGTCGGTGGGGTGCGGGGAACGAGAAACCATGTGTAAAACAAGGTGAGTCCCAATCCCAACAGAAATCCTGCCAAAAATCCGCCAAGCCACCAGTCCGATTCGTGTTTCATTCGCTCGCAATCAA
>JANTHQ010000168.1 GCA_024762375.1 Anaerolineaceae bacterium | reverse complement strand
GGGTTATGGCGGCCGGGTTATGGGTAGCGACAATTTCGCCGTCGCGGTCGAACGTGTCGGTTTCCACGCCGAGCACAAATGTGGCCCGGTACTGTTTTTCGCCGGGCGACAGATATTCAATCAGCCGTGTGGCTTGCCCCACGGCCACCAATAGCACCCCTGTCGCCAACGGGTCGAGCGTGCCGCTGTGCCCCACTTTTTTTATCCCCAAAATGCGCCGCACCCGCTGTACCACATCGTGAGATGTGAGTCCGGCAGGCTTGTTAATGTTCAAAAGTCCGGCGGGGGGATTAACTGTCATCGGCAGTGGGATGAGCATCGGTGGGTGGCGTTTCTTCTTCAGCCGGAGGAATTTCAATTTCCGCCAACAGCGATTCGATTTTCTGACCGTATGCCGTCGAGGGGTCGATTTTAAAAGTCAGTGTCGGCGTATATCGAAGCGTGAGTTTCCGCGCCAATTCTCGGCGGAAGAACGGTGTGGCGCTGGCCAACCCCGCCAACGTTTCACGTTCATCTTCTTCTGCCAACACGGTGATGTACACGGTGGCGTTTTTCAAATCAGACGTAATTTCCACCTCAGTGACGGTGACAAAACCGATGCGTGGGTCTTGGGTATGAAATTGCAGCAGGGTGCTGATTTCGTGATGGAGCAGTTCAGCCACCCGTTGTTGTCGTCTGGTTGCCATAACCTAATTTACACGTTCCCGAACAAAGGCTTCCAAAATATCGCCAACCTGAAAATCATCGAATCCCTCAACG
Source organism: Anaerolineaceae bacterium (assembly GCA_024762375.1). Taxonomy (GTDB): domain Bacteria; phylum Chloroflexota; class Anaerolineae; order 4572-78; family 4572-78; genus JANTHQ01. The sequence continues at coordinate 4,641 of JANTHQ010000168.1, read as the reverse complement.
CTGATGCCACACTCGTAACCGGCAGCCACTTCTTCCACGTCTTCGGTAAATCGCTTCAGGGTCGAAACTTCGCCGGTATAGAGCAATTCGCGGTCTCGCACTACCCGTACATTGGCATGGCGGGTGAATTTTCCGGCCGTGACATACGACCCGGCAATCGTCCGTCGCCCAACTTTGAATGTGGCGCGAACTTCGGCGTGCCCGATGACCCGGTCTTCGTAAACCGGTTCGTACAGCCCTTTCAGCGCCAAATCAATGTCTTCGATGAGTTTATAGATGACGCGATACAGCCGGACTTCGACTTTTTCCAGCTCGGCGGTACGGCGAGCCGCTTCATCAACGCTGACATTAAAACCAACCACAATGGCATTCGAGGCCACAGCCAGCGTGATATCTGATTCGGAGATATTGCCCGTTCCCTGCAACACGATATGCACTTTGTGCTGCTCGTCGCCGAGCGTTTGCAATGAATTGATAATCGGTTCCAGCGAACCATGAACATCAGCTTTAACGATGAGGTTGAGTTCTTTAACTTCTTCCCCTTCGAGCCGGGTTAAAAAGTCTTCCAAACTCATCGGTGCGCGAGCTTGGGTGCGCGATGTTTGAGCTTCTTGAAGATGTTCTTCGACCAATGCTTCGGCCGCTTTTTTGTTTTTCACCGCCTCGAAAATTTCGCCGGCTTGGGGTACTTCGGGCATCCCCAGGGTAGAAACCGGCATCGATGGCCCGGCTTTTTTGATTTTCTGGCCGCGGTCGTTAAACATGGCCCGCACGCGCCCGTACTGGGTGCCAATTACGATGAGATCGCCCTGTTTTAGTGTGCCGTTTTGAACCAGCAGGTTCGCCACCACACCCCGTTTTTCATCGAGTTTTCCTTCGATGACCGTACCCTGTGCGGGACGGTTGGGGTTGGCTTTCAATTCTGCCACTTCAACCGCCAAAAGGATGTTCTCCAGCAGGTCATCAATACCGATATTGTTCAGTGCCGAAATTGGCACACACACGGTATCACCACCCCAGTCATCGGGAACCAGCCCTTCATTCGCCAAATCCTGTTTCACTTTTTCGATGTTCGCGTTCGGTTTATCGATTTTGTTGATGGCGACGATAATGGGCACCCCCGCAGCGCGAGCGTGTCCGATGGCTTCTTTGGTTTGGGGCATTACGCCGTCATCGGCAGCGACAATCAAAATGACCAAGTCGGTGACCATGGCTCCCCGCGCTCGCATGGCAGTAAAGGCTTCGTGCCCCGGTGTGTCGAGGAATGTGATTTTGCGGTCGTCCACAACCACCTGATACGAGCCAATATGCTGGGTGATGCCGCCGGCTTCGCCGCTGACAACGCTGGTGTGACGGATTGTGTCGAGCAGGGTGGTTTTGCCGTGGTCAACATGTCCCAAAATTGTCACCACCGGCGGGCGCGGTTCCAGATTCGCGGGGTCTTCATTTTCAATAAATTGATGGCGCAAAGAAACCGCTTTTTCCAGTTCTGCGGCAGGTTCCGGTTCTTCTTCCTGCACGGGAACCACTTCAAAGCCCATTTCTTCGCCAACGATGGCGGCGGTATCAAAGTCGATCATTTGGTTGATAGACGCCATAATGCCGTTATTCATCAATTCTTTGATGACGGCAATGGGACTAACGTTTAAATCTTCAGCAAGTTCGCGTACAGTCAGTTGGGGGGGGATTTCAACTTTTTGTAGTTCTGCTGTCATAGTTCACCCTTTCTACACATTACAGCCACAACACCGACCGGTGTCGATGGTGAAGCAAATCATTGATGAACACAGCCAAGCAGAGGGGGAGGCCGGGGAGTATATACTTTTGGGCATCGCGGCACTAGCGGTTCATTGCTCGCCCCTTTTGTCTTGCGTGCGATGCTGGTTCATAATGCCCTCGGCTCAGCCGTGATGTGGTTCTGTCCATCATTTTTATGGTTCGAGGCCGGCGGCATATGCTTTTAATGCCGCCAAATCCTCGTCAGATATTTCTACTTTTAAAGCTCGTGCCAGTGCGCCCCGCTGAAACGCGGTTTGCCAGCACTGTGCTGTATTGCACAGATATGCACCCCGGCCCGCAGCTTTTCCGGTGGGGTCAACCACCACCCGTTGGTCCGGCGTGCGCACCACACGAACTAATTCTCGTTTGTTTTTTACCTGCCGACAAACGATGCAGGTGCGCTGTGGAACGTGTTTGGCTTTAGCGGCCATACGCACCCCGCTCGATTTTAATATTCCAGTTCGTCCAGCTCATCCCAGTCGTCTTCGCCTTTGGGGCGACGTTTACCGGTAACACGATGGAGGGTGTCATCCAATTTCGGTGCGCGGCGTTTTGGCTTCGGCTTTTTCTTGCCGCCCACCAACTCATCCAGCCCGAGTTCGTCTTCATCCTCCACAACCATCGCTTTGAGCCGTTTTTTGGCTTTCTTTTTCGTTTTCTTCGGTTTTACAACCGAATCGAGCACCGAGGTGAGCTCGCCTTCTTCTGCCGGTAGCACAGGTTCTTCCGCCGGAAGCACTTCGGGTTCCTCGGCGACCGGTTCGGCAACCTCTGCAATGTCCGGTGTTTCGACTTCTGCTTCAACGGCTGTATCGGCTTCTGCCACCGGTTCGACTTCCGTTTGTGGCGTTGTTTCGGTTTCTGCCACCACTTCGGCTTCCACGTCCGGTTCTGCTTCTGCCTCCGATTCGGTTTCGGCTTCAGTCTCAGATTCGGCTTCTTCTGCCGGTGCGCCGGTCAAAATGGCTTCGGCTTCGGCCAGCAGGTCAGCCGATTGTTCGGCAATGGCCTGCAATCGCGCCGCCCGTTCAGCTTCCTGTTTTTCGCGGGCAATCGCCAATTCAGCCTGCATCACAAGCTCGATGGCCTCGCCCAGCAGATTGAGTTCGCCACCGGAAAGTTCGCTGCCATCTTCGCGCTCGGACAAAATGGCCGAAACCAGCGAGAACACTTCGGGACGGCCCGATACCCGCGCTTTGATTTCTTCTGACGCAGATGCACGCGCCAACGCCTCTTTAGCTGCTTCCATGGCGCTTTTGATGTCGATGCGCCAGCCAGTGAGCTTCGCCGCGAGTCGTGCGTTTTGCCCTTCTTTACCAATGGCCAACGAAAGTTGTTTATCCGGCACGACAACCATAGCGGTTTTGTCGCCGGTTATCGCATCCAACAGGATAACATTCAGCACTTTGGCGGGGCTCAGCGCGTTGGCGATGAATGTGGTCATCAGCGGACTCCACTCGGCCACATCGATTTTCTCGCCATTCAGCTCGTTGACGATGCTTTGGATGCGAACACCGCGCATACCGACACACGACCCAACCGGGTCAACACCTTCCTGCAATGCTGCCACCGCCACCTTCGAACGATATCCCGCCTCGCGGGCGATGGCTTTTACTTCTACCGTGCCGTTATAAATTTCCGGCACTTCTACTTCCAGCAAACGGCGCAAAAAATTGCGATGCGTGCGCGAGACAATAATTTGCGGCCCTCTCGGCGTTTTATTCACCTGAGCCACATACGCCCGCAATCGCTGTCCTTCCACGTATCGCTCGGTTGGAATTTGTTCGGAACGGGGCAAATATGCCTCGACCTTTCCCAGCGACAGTGTGGCTTGGTATTGGTCAACTTTTTGCACCGTACCGTTGACAATTTCGCCTTCGCGTTCGGCATAGGAGCGATACAGCGCGTCTCGTTCTGCTTCGCGGATGCGCTGCAAAATAACCTGTTTGGTGGTCTGCGCGGCAATTCGCCCAAAATCGGCGGGGGTGCTTTCTTGCACCGGCACGACATCGCCATAATCGGCGTCCGGGTCGATTTGACGGGCATCCTCCAATGAAATTTCGTTTTTCGGGTCTAATACTTCCTCGACAACTTCTTTTTCGGCAAAAATTGACAGGTCGCCCGTTTCTTGGTCAATTTTGGCGAACACAGAGTTTCCGCCATAATTGCGTTTATATGCCGAAACCAGCGCAACTTCCACAGCTTCAAGCACAATTTCGACCGGCAATTGCCGTTCGTGGCACACCTGATTGATCGCCACCATGAAATCGTTCTTCATGATGTTGTTAGCCTCCTACACCTTCACACAACTAAAATTCATTTTATAGCCCGGCAAAAAGAAAAGTGGGGGCTGCCCACTTTTCATCAGAGCTATCTTTAACGCGCCGAGATTATACCACAATGCGCCTGCGTTTGGCAAGTTTTTCGGCTGCAAATTTACGCCAGCGCATCGAGAATGCGGATTTTGTGATGCTTCAACATATCATCGGGCAGCCGGTGCGGGTCGAACCAGCCGAATTCCGTCACTTCCTCATTGAGCGTCAATTCGCCACCGACAATTTTGCAGCGAAATGCGACAATAAACACCGACCGCGCTTTTTTCTCCGGAAACACATCGGCGGGGTATAAAACCGAATACATCCCGCTCATCCGCTCGATTTCCACATCGAGCCCGGTTTCCTCTTTTGTTTCGCGGATGGCGGTGCGCTGAATCGTTTCATCCATGTCCATGTGCCCGCCGGGAACGCACCACAGCCCGTTATCGGCACGGCGGGTGAGCAACACCTGTCCGGCATCATTAAAAACGATGGTACACGCCCCAACGCGCGGTGTATCGAGCCGTGTCCAGCCGATGGCATTAAT
>JANTHQ010000167.1 GCA_024762375.1 Anaerolineaceae bacterium | reverse complement strand
GTACTGCGGCGCATATGGCAATCTTGGCAACTGGCGACAGTGCCATCGGGTATATCTCCGGCAAATTCCGGCGCAAAAACGCCGCCGTGGGCATAATCGCTGTGCAGCCATTCGTCAAATGTCGTTTCAACGGGGAATAAATCGCCGCTGTCAATTGCGGGCGCGGGTTCATCATTGTCGTTAGGAAAATATTGCCCCAAACTGTCGTTCCAACTGAGCACCGGGTTATCCACATTGTGGCAGGTGCCGCACAAACTCGATTCCAGAACGGCATCGGTGTGCTGCCCCAAAAAATCGGTGCGCAGCGTGATGCCGGTGGGTGCGTGTGGCGGCGGCACGGCCATCGAAAACGGCCCGCGCCGACGGTCTTGCGGGTCGAAAATCATCATCGCACTGCCGGTATGGCTGATGGGCAGTGTGGTGGTCAGTGCCGAACGAATCGCGGCATCGATGGCAACCGCTTCATCGCCGGTCGATGGCGTCGGGCTGACCAACCGATGACAGGCATTGCAAGACACCCCGAAACTCACATCGGCATCGACCAGCGCGGAACCATCGGCGGGATGGCTGCGGCCTTCTACCCAACCTTTGGGCGTGTGGCAGCGTAGACAATATTCACCGGAATTGGGGGCATCATTGTTGGCAACGGCCACTGCTGCCCAGAAAACCGGGTCGCGCGCGGCTTGACTCATCATACTGCCGCGCCATGTTTTGTAAATCTGCTCGGTATGGCACGCTTCGCAGGTTTCAGGGTTGGCGATAGCGTGTGCCAGCGTGCCCGGCTGGGTTCCCGGCAGAATGAAATCGCGGGGGGTGGTGGCCAGCACCGGGCGAGAGATGAACAGCGCGTGACTCAGTGTCAGCGGTTCGGTTGCCGCACTGACCAGCACCGCTTCGTTGATGGCTTGATAAATTTGGGTGGCTGCAGACACCTGCACGGTGTATGTCAGCGTGATGCCGCCCGTGAAATTCAAATCGCCTTGCCAGTGCAGTTCCGGCGCGAGCGAGTCGTCGGTGGTACCGGCGGTGGCGGCAAAACTGCCCGGCTGATAAACCAGATTTGCGGGGATGGTATCGGTGAGCAGCAGCGCCGTGTTTGCCGCGCCGCCACTGTTTTCAATGCGGATGGTGTATGTCACCGTTTCGCCGACATCGGCGTGGGCGGTGTTGGCGGTTTTTTGCGAATTGTTCAAATTCGGTTGGGGGCCGCTGGTGTCCACCAAATGATAAATTGCACCACCGATACCCACAACATAAATTTCGCCCGCTTCATCTTCCCCGAAACTGCTGATATTGAAATCGGCGGTCAGCAGATGTTCCGGTGTGGTGAACCCGCCGCCGTCCGGATAGATGCGCCAAATTTTTCGCGATACAAAATCGGCATAAAAATACGAGCCGGTCATGTTGGGAAATTGAGTGCCGCGATACACGAATCCGCCGGTGACGGATTGTCCGCCCGCATCATTGTGCCCATATTCGGCGATGGGGTCGGTGAGTGTGGCGCGGTGCGTGGGGTCGTTGCACGGTGGGCTGGTGGTATCATAATCGTGAAAACCCTCTTTGCAGCGCCACCCGAAATTCACACCGCCGGGTGTGTTGGCGGCTTGAAAACTGATTTCCTCATATTGATTTTGCCCCACATCGCCGATATACAAATCGCCGGTGGTGCGGTCGAAACTGAATCGCCACGGGTTGCGCACACCGATTGCCCAAATTTCATCTGCGCCGGATTGCCCCACAAACGGATTGTCGGCGGGGATGCTGTAATTTCGCCCACCGCTGGGATGGTCCACGTCCAAACGCAATATCGCACCGAGCAGGGTAGTCGGGTCTTGCCCGTTTTTGTCGGGGTCGCCGCCACTGCCGCCATCACCCATCCCGATGTACAGATAGCCGTCGGGGCCAAAAGCGAGTTGCCCGCCGTTGTGATTGCTGTACGGCTGGTCAATCGTCAAAAGAATTTGCGCGCTGGCTGCATCGGCGACATTTGGGTCTGCCGAAACAGAATAGCGGGCGATGACGGTATCGCCGCTGTTGTTGGTGTAATTCACATAAAAATAGCCGTTGGAAGCGTAATTCGGGTGGAAAGCCGCGCTGAGCAATCCGCGCTCGCCACCGCTCAGCACCAGCGGGTCAATATCGAGAAACGGGGTGGGGAGAATACTGCCGTTTTGCAAAATACGGATTCTGCCGCCCTGCTCGACCACAAACAGCCGCCCGGAGCCATCGCCGGCGTTGGTAACGTGCACCGGGCTGCTGAACCCGCCGCTCACCAATTCCAAGCCGATGCTCAACCCGGGGGACTGCGCTTGGGCAGCCGGAAGATGTATGCCGAAAAAAAATGATAAAATTCCAATAAGTACTATTGCCGCCTGACGCGTTGCAGTGACTTTCATTTTACACCACCTGTTTGATTTTCTGTTCCGGCGTTGGAGAATATAGAAATTGTAGCGGGCGAAACGGGGAACACCAAAAAAGCCGCATCGAATTGACTCGATACGGCTTTCAACGGACAGCGGCGCGGTTTATGCGGGTTGCAACTGTTTTTCACCCGCCATCATCAAGCCGAGTTCTTCCACAGTGGTTTCATCATTGTTGACGATGCCCATAATTTCCCCGCCAAACATCACCACGATGCGGTCGGAAAGGGCGCGCACTTCGTCCAAATCTTCCGAGATGAGCAGAGTTGCCAACCCTTCCGAGCGTTGTTGCAATAGTTGGTCGTGAATGTATTCTGTCGCGCCGATGTCCACCCCGCGTGTCGGCTGGGCGGCGATGAGCACGCGCGGCTTGCGGCTCAATTCTCGCGCCAGAATGAGCTTTTGGATGTTGCCCCCGGACAGATTTTTGATGAGCGTTTCCTGACTCGGTGTTTTTACGTTGAAGTTGGCAATCATTTTGCGGGCATGTTCTGAAATGTATTTAAAGTCCAAGAAAATACCATTGCTGAATGGCGGGCGGATATGGTCTTGCAGGATGAGATTTTCGGCAACGGTGAAATCCTTAATGGCACCATCGTGCATTCGTTCTTCGGGAATGTATGACAATCCGGCTTCGATCATTTTTGCCGGTGGCAGGTTGGTCACATCTTGCCCTTCGATGAACACTCGCCCCGATTCGACGCGCCACAGCCCGGCGATGACTTCTGCCAGTTGGCGCTGCCCGTTGCCCGAAACGCCCGCCACACCGACAATTTCGCCGCTGTGAACGTCAAAACTGATGTTTTTCAGCACACGATGCCCGCGTTTGGCATCAACGGCAGAAACATTTTCCAATTTCAACCGTACGTCACCGATTTCGACGGGGGGGCGGGTACGTTCCAGCGACACGGGCCGCCCAACCATCATCGCTGCCAAATCTTTTTTGGTTGCCCCGGCGGTGGGGCGCGTGCCGATAACCTTCCCATCGCGCAATACGGTGACGCGGTCGGTGTGGTCAATAATTTCGTGTAGTTTGTGGGAGATAAATATCAGGGCGTGGCCCTCTGCTGCCATTTGTTTGAAAATGATGAACAGGTCTTCCACCTCTTGCGGGGTGAGCACCGCCGTCGGCTCATCGAGCACCAGCAGCGCTGCGCCGCGATAGAGCGCTTTGACGATTTCTACCCGCTGTTGCTGCCCGACTGCCAAATCGGAAATGACGGCGTCGGGGTCAACTTCCAGCCCGTATTTTTCGGTTAAATCCAAAATGCGGTTGCGCACCCGTTCCAAATCGAGTAATGGTTCGCGGGACGATTTTAACCCCAGCGCCACATTTTCGGTGACGGTGAGATTCTCGACCAGCATAAAGTGCTGGTGGATCATCCCGATGCCGTAATTGATGGAATCGGTGGGCGAGTTGATTTGGATGCGTTCACCGTTGAGGTAGATTTCGCCTTCTTCCGGCTGATACAACCCGTACAGAATTTTCATCAGCGTGCTTTTACCGGCGCCATTTTCACCGAGCAGGGCGTGAATTTCGCCTGCTTTCACTTCGAAATTAACGTGGTCGTTTGCCAGCACGCCGGGAAAACGTTTGGTGATACCCCGCATTTCCAGCGATTCGATACGGGGCAATCCGGATGGCAGAAGTTTTTGTTCGGTCATAAAGTTGTCCAATTGAGATTACATCGGTAGTTGGGCAAGGTAGGGGCACGATGCACCGTGCCCCTACGGTTAGAAGTTTACTCGATGGGAATGGTGATTTTCCCGGCGATGATGTCGGCTTCGGCTTGTTTTGCCGCGGCGACGGCATCGGCGGGCAGGCTGTCGGCGTAAATCATTTTTTGTCCGCCGTTTGCCAGCGTCAATTGCAGAACTTTGTTGCCCGGTTCGCCGGATTGGTTCAATTTTATCATTTGGATGATGGTGGCACGCCAGTCGTACAGGTCGGTGGCGACGACGATATCCGGTGCGAGCGGGCTTTGGTCTGCCTGAATGCCGAGCCACGGGATGCCTTTTTCTTTCGCCACGCCGATGGCGCCGACGACTTGCTGTGCGGAACCGGTGAGCACGTCTGCCCCGGCTTGAATGTGGGTGTTGGCGGCTTCGGCGGCGAGCGATGTGTCACCAAATGAGCCGGTGAATGATACGTTGACTTGAATGTCGGGGTTGGCGGCTTTTACACCTGCCAGAAAACCGTCGATGTGCAATTTGGCGTCGCCGGCGTTAACGGGGCCAATCACACCGATGATGCCCGATTTGGTGAGATTGGCGGCAAGCACCCCACTGACATACCCGCCCTGTTCGGCACGGGGTTCATAGGCGAAAACGTTGGTCACGCCTTCGTCGGCGCCGGTGTTGGTGGTGGTTCCCCACGCGAAACTGGTGTCGGGGTAATCGGGGGCAATTTCAAAAAGCGATGTGCCATACTGCGCGCCGTGCGCGATAACCAGATTGTAGCCACTGTCGGCATAGTCGCGGATGGCGGCGGCGGCATCGGTGACGTTGTACATATTTTCGGTGTAGGCGATTTCCAGTTTGTCTTCGCCCACTTTTTCTTGAATTTGTTTCAGCGAGTCATAAATTGACTGGCTCCACGCCAAGTCGGTGACGGTGCTGGGCAGAACCAGCGCGATGCGAACGGGGTCGAAATTGTAATCGAGTTCGTCTGCCATGGCGGCGGGTTCCTCCGATGACATCATTTCGCCGGGGTTGAGCGGGTCAATTTTTCCGGCGACGATGTCTTGCTCGGCTTGGTGTGCCGCTGCGAGTGCATCCGGGTCGAGATTATCGGCGAAACGCATCTGCAAGCCGCCATTTTCCAGCGTGAGCGAGTAAACTTCGCCGCCCATTGTGCCGGCATTGTGTTTTTCCATCATATCGCGCAGGAAGGGTGTCCAGTCATAATATTGGGTGGCGACGACAATCTCCGGTGCGAGCGGGCTTTGGTCGGCTTGCGTGCCCATCCACAGCACACCCTTTTCTTTCGCCACGCCGATGGCGCCGA
>JANTHQ010000166.1 GCA_024762375.1 Anaerolineaceae bacterium | reverse complement strand
AACCAGATTTGGGTCTTGCCATTGCACGTAAACCACTTTTTTCAATTCGAGTTTGCCGGTATGGCATCGTGGGCAGAGATTCATATTATCCCCGCACTTCTTTGATGATTTTCACGCCGGCACTGGCACCGAGGCGGGTTGCGCCCGCGGCGAGCATACTTTTGGCGTCGCCGGCGTTGCGCACCCCACCGGATGCTTTCACGCCCATATTGGGGCCGACGACACTGCGCATCAGCGCCACATCTTCCACGGTTGCGCCGCCGCCGCCAAATCCGGTGGAGGTTTTCACATAATCCGCCCCGGCGGCTTTGGCAAGTTGGCAAGCGGTAATTTTTTCTTCATCGGTCAATTTGCTGGTCTCGATGATTACTTTACACAGCGCCCCATTTTGGTGGGCGGTTCGTGTAACCATCGCAATATCCCGTTCGACCAATCCCAAATCGCCGCTTTTCAGCGCGCCGATATTGATGACCATATCCACTTCGGTTGCGCCATCGTTGATGGCTTGCCGCGTCTCGAAACTTTTCACTTCCGGCGTGTTTGCGCCGAGCGGAAAACCGATGACGGTGCAGGTTTTCACCTCGGTGCCGTATAGCAATTGTGAACACAACCGCACGTGGGTAGGGTTCACACACACCGATGCAAAATTGAAATGGATCGCTTCCTGACACAACTGCGTAATTTGCCGGGTGGTGGCTTCCGGTTTGAGCAGGGTGTGGTCGATATACCGCGCCAAGTCTTGGTCAATTTCGGTGATGCCCAATTGCGCCGAAATGCGGGTTGCGCCCGCTTCGAGCGCCGCGGCGACTTTGTCGGGGCAGTAGATGACGCACTGCCCGCCGCAAACGTCGCAACTGTCGCCGCCGGGGGGTACGGGTTCCACGCTGACGCCACCGGGCACGACGGTTGTCACGCGATGTTCTGTGGTGCTTTTCAGTACGGATTCTGTAATTTCGTGTACAAGTTGTTCGATTGTGTGGTTATCCATTCTCATTCTCGCAGATAGCGTTTTTCAATTGCCATTATTTTTTGCGCTCGCCGCGCGTGCCGGCCTTCGCCGACGGGGGTTGCCAGCCACGTGCTGACGATGTGTTCGGCGGCGGATTGGTCAATCATCCCCGCGCCGAGGGTGAGTACATTGGCGTGATTGTGTTCTCGGCTGTTTTTGGCAGTGGCTTCATTATAACACATTGCCGCGCGGATTCCCGGCACTTTATTGGCTGCCATACACGAACCGATGCCCGCGCCGTCGATGATGATGCCGAATTCGGCGCTGCCATTGGCGACCAATTTTGCCACAGCGTAGGCTTGGTCAGGATAGTCTACCGAATCGCGGCTGTGCGTGCCGCAATCGAGCACGGTGTACCCTTGGGCGGTCAAAAACGGTTTCAGGGCTTCTTTCATCGCAAACCCGCCGTGGTCTGCGCCGATGGCAATGGTTGCTGTCGGGGTTTCGGTGTTGGAAAGCTGTGCCAGCACCTGCCGCACAATTTGGTTGATGGTTGTCTCTGAAAGTTCTGTCATGGTTCAAATTTCGATAGCCAGTGTTTGAGTGTGGTTTCGGCTGTCGGGTGGTCATTGGTGATGATGCCCCACGTTTCGGGCGGCCAGTATGAAATCCACGCCCGACCGATGATTTTTTCCTGCGCCAGCATCCCCCAATTTCGAGAATCGTTCGAGTTGGCGCGGTTGTCGCCCAGCACGAACACGGCCCCATCCGGCACAGTCAACGGCGGCATCGTCGAATCATCCAGCCGTGCGCCGAAAGTGTTGGGTAAACGCTCGCCATTGATAAAAACTTCTCCGCTGCGAATTTCGACTGTTTCGCCGGGCAACCCAATTACCCGTTTGACGAAATCTTTGTTCGGTGCAGTGGGGGGCACAAAAATGATAACATCTCCGCGCCCGGCCGGTTTTTTGCTGAAAGGGAGTCGATACGAAAGTTTGTCAACGACCAGATATTGCCCGTGGTGCAGATTCGGATCCATACTGTGCCCCTCAACCCGAAAATTGCGAATGCCCAACTGCAACACAAAAACGAGTATCACCGCCAAAAGGATTGTCTCTGCCAGCTCGCGAATGATGGCGGTGATGATTTGGCGCGTTGATGGCGGCGGGGCAGTTGGTTCAATGGGCGGATTCGAATTTGGCGCGGTTGAAATGTCCTCCGGTTCGATGGTCAAAAGATTACTCTCTATCGACAAGTATGTTCAAATTATAATATATGTTCCGTTTCCCCGCAAAGATTTGTCCGGTATGCGTGTGCCGGTCGTGGGCCAGTCGCCCGCCAATTGGCGAAAAGTATGGTATAATTCTGGGGAATTTATGACGACTCATGGAGGCAGAGCATGCATTTTAAGAAAGTCGCACTTATTTTTGGGGGTTTTTTGACAATTTTTACGGTGTTTATGGCACCGCTGGGCGTTTTTGAGCCGGTTGTGCACGCCGATGCGCCGGTTACGGCAGGAAAATTGGCAGACACGACCATTCGCGGCACGCAAACGATGACGTTCGGCTCCGGTGTGTTCACACCGACGGCGTGGGTGTATTTGCCGCTGGTGTTAAATGGCTATCCGCCTGCGCCGCCCGCGCCAACCTGCCCAACCACATCCACCCGCAGTTACGATTTGATTCCCGTACCCGGCAACCCCGCTGACCACCCGGACTATCTGCACGGCGATTTGAATCTGTCGCTGCGGGGGTGGGAGCCGGTGGATGTGCCGCTGGGGTTGGTCAATTATAACGGCGGGTCAGACCCAAATTCTCCCGATTTGCGCGGTATTTTCGGCGATAACCGCGTACCGGCGTTCACTGCGGCATATCAGGTGTACGGTTGGGATTGGGGCTGCGGTTCAGACGGCTGTCGCGGGGGATTGCTGGGAACGTGGCCTGCGACGCTGTTGGAAATGGAAACCACTGCCGGAGAGACATTGCACATCCCCAGTCGCGCTCCCGACATTTATCAGGGCAACTATCGCGCATTGGTGCTGTATGCCGAAGAAAACCGTATCACACTGGTGTATGCCCGCGAAGACACGGTGGCATTTGCGTACAGTGTGCATCTGGAAGATGTGTGTGTTGACCCGAACCTGTTGGCCTTGTACCGCACGCGGGTGGACGCCAACGGTTGGCGTATCAACGATGGCGGCTATCAACTCCCCGCGCTGAACAACGGGCAGGTGCTCGGCACGGCAGCAGGCAGCGAAATCAAAGTTGCCATCCGCGACCGCGGCGCGTTTATGGACCCCCGCTCGGCGAAAGATTGGTGGCAGTGAGTTGTAGTGACAGAGCACTGCTCTGTCACTACCGCAAATTCACTGTGTCAAACACTCGCGGTCGGGTTGAACAGCCGCTCGTGCTCTTTGATGGCGTAACGGTCGGTCATCCCGGCGATATAGTCGCACACCACCCGATACCGGTCTTCGGTTTCTAGTTTTGCCTGTGTTTCAAACGGTAGCATCATCGGGTCATCAATAAACGCGTTGAATAGTTCGGTGATGAGCCGCTGGGCTTTGTTCGACATCCGCATCACTCGCCAGTGGCGATACAGGTTTTTGTACAAAAAGGTTTTCAGCGCGCGATTTTTGGGGGCAAACGCCGGGTCGTGCCCCACCAGATTATGCGGCATCCGGCGCACATCATCCACCGATTGAATATTGTTTTCTGCCAGTGCGGCGGCGGTGGCGTTGACGACGCTGGTCACTTCGTGCCCAACCAGCCGCCGGATGATTCGATGCCGGTCCATCTCACTCAAATCGAGCCGCCCGTCATCAATGCCCAACTCGGCGGTGATGTCATTCCACAATTCAACTTCGCGCGCCAGTTGCGGCGGGGTAATCATTCCGGAGCGCAGCCCGTCGTCCAAATCGGCGGTGGTGTATGCAATTTCATCGGCCAGATTGACGATTTGCGCCTCGAGCGTGCCGCGCAATTCCGGTTCAAAATCGAAAGCGTCGCCTTTGTCGTATTCGCTTTCGTGTTTCAGCATGCCTTCGCGCACTTCCCACGTCAGGTTCAACCCGTCAAAATCGGGATAGCGGCGTTCCAACTGCTGGATGATGCGCAATCCCTGATGATTGTGGTCGAACCCGCCGTGGTCTTTCATCAACCGGTGGAGCGCCTCTTCGCCACTGTGGCCAAACGGGCCGTGCCCCAAATCGTGCGCCAGACAGATGGCTTCCGTCAAATCTTCGTTGGCGCGCAGTGCACGGGCGATGGTGCGCCCGATTTGCGCCACCTCGATGGTGTGCGTCAACCGGGTGCGGTAGTAATCGCCTTCGGTGATGATGAACACTTGCGTTTTGTACTCCAGCCGCCGAAACGCGGTGGTGTGAATCACCCGGTCTCGGTCGCGCTGAAACGGGGTGCGGTACGGGTGTTCATCTTCGGGAAACGCACGCCCGCGACTTTGTTTGCTTGTCATCGCATACGGGGCTAAAATTGTTTCCTCTTGATTTTCAAGAAATTCTCTGGTGAGCATGGTATAATCTCCTTTGAAATATACGAACCTGCGAAAGGGGAATCGCAAACGCAACTTTGAACCTGAAACCTTGAACTTTGAACCCACACTATAGTTATGGCAGACGATATCAAAAAAGACAAATCGAAACTGAGTAAACGCGAATTGCAGGTGCTGGAAGCCGTTGCCAAAGGAATGAGCAATCAGGAAATTGGCAGAGAACTGGTTATCAGCGAAAACACCGTGCGCGTGCATCTGCGAAAAATTTATGCCAAGTTGGAAGTGCAATCTCGCACCGAAGCCACAATGAAAGGGCTGCAAATCGGCATTATTGAAATGCCCCCCGGCGACGGCGAGAGCGCGGAAACGGCATCACCCGCCGCACCGAATAGTGGCGCGGCTGCAACGATGCCCACCCCGACATTGGCCGGTTGGCAGCTGAGTTATTTTGCCGCGGCGATTGTTGTGGCGGCACTGGTGCTATTCACACCGTATTGGCGTCGTGTGTTCAACCGGCCGGTGGGAAATCCGATTGCCGATGTTGCGGCAGCGTCATCCGCACCGGTTGCAGCGGCTCCGCTGGAAAATCAGTGGCAACTGCGCGGCGAAATGCCAACCGCGCGGTCTCGACTGGGCGTGGCAAATTTCGGCGGCAAATTGTATCTCATCGGCGGCGAACGGACAAGCGGCACAACCGGGCTGGTCGAAATATTTGACCCGGCGGCGCAACAATGGCTCGAAGGGGCGGCAAAACCGACAGCGGTGGCAAACGTGCAGGCGCTGGTTATCGGCAATGAAATATTTGTGCCGGGCGGCTGCACCACCGAAACAGACGCGGTCAGCACGTTTGAAGTGTTCAACCCGGAAGAAAACACGTGGCGCACGGCGGCACCGCTACCCGCGCCGCGCTGTGCCTATGCCGCGGCGGTATTGCACGATAAACTGTATTTGTTTGGCGGCTGGGATGGCTCGGCATATATCACCGAAACGGTGGCATACTCGCCCGCAGACGATGTTTGG
>JANTHQ010000165.1 GCA_024762375.1 Anaerolineaceae bacterium | reverse complement strand
ATAACTTTGGCATCGAAAATGCCAAATTGCTCCAGCCACGGCACAACCGTCGAGCCATATTCGGTTTTGCTGCCCTCTTGCTCCAGCGCAGTTTCGGCAATGTGAATGTGAATGGGCACGTCGTATTCTGTGGCCAGTTCGGCGCAAGCCCGCAGCATTTCCGGGGTAGAGGTGTATGGAGCGTGCGGGGCAACAGCCGGTACAATCAGCGGATGGCCTTTCCATTTTTCGATGAAGTTTTGGCAATAGTTTAAACTGTCGTCATAACTCGAAGCGTCGGGGGCGGGGAATTTTAGGATGGTTTCGCCACAGATGGCGCGCATGCCTGCCTTGGCGGTGGCTTCGGCAACTTGGTCTTCAAAGTAATACATGTCGCAAAAAGTGGTAATGCCGCCACGAATCATTTCTGCGGCGGCGAGCAGTGTGCCGGTGTGACAAAATTCGGGGGTGACAAACTCTCGCTCGACGGGCATCATAAAGCCGTACAGCCACACATCCAGCCGCAAATCGTCCGAAAGCCCGCGCAGAAGCGTCATCGGCACGTGGGTGTGCGCGTTTACAATTCCCGGCGAAAGGACTGCGCCCCCGCAATCGACGGTGCGCTCGGCAGAAAATTCGGCGGCGAGTGTGGCGCTGTCGCCCACGGCAACGATGCTATCGCCGCGCACGGCAACGGCGCCGTCGGCGATGATATCACCGGCAGTGTTCATGGTCACAACTGTGGCATTTGTAAATAAGGTGTCAACTTGTTGGGTCATTAGGGGTCTCCTTAAAAAATAAGCCAGCATTTTGCTGGCTTACGGTTGTGAAACTGTTAAACGGAAAAATGCACCGGAATCGGATGATTTCGGCGCGGGGTGAACATGCGCGAGACAAATTACCAGTCCTCGTCTAAATCGTCAAGACCATCACTCAATGGGTCGTCTAAATCCTCAAACGGGACGTCATCAACCACATCGACAAGCTCATCTGCCAAATCATCCTCGTCCCAATCATCCTCTTCGAGCACATCATCGAGCAATTCATAGGTCAAGCAACCTTCTTCGGGGTCGTAAACAATTTTGTCAGCAGAGCAGTGTCCGTCTTCCCAAAAAATGCAATCAATTGCACGGCATACGATTTTTACCATCAATCTTTCTCCCATACAACAAAAACGATGAATTTTACCAAATATACACGGTTTTTGCCTGCAATGCAACTAGGAAAAAAGTCTGTGCAGTGCAGCTATTGTCCCAGCATCGAATCCAGTTTGGCGCGCAAATCGGCGGCGGGCATCGCGCCGAGGAATTTTTCGCCGTTGAAGTAGAGTGTGGGCGTCGAATCGATGCCGCGTGCGTCGCCATCCTGACTGTCTTTTTGGATGTCGGCTGTTTTTTGGCTGGTGTCCATGCATTTGTTAAAAGCGTTGGTGTCCAATCCGATTTGCTCGGCAATGGATTTGATACCCGTTGGGGCGTAAATGGCATCGCCCCGGGCTTGGTTGGCAAAAACAGCATCGTGGTATGCCCAAAATGCATCCGAACCTTGGTCGAGCGCGCATTCGCCACCGCGAGCGGCAGCCAGTGTGCGCGGGCTGAGTACAAAATTACGGAAAATAACTTTGATTTTGCCGGTTTTGATATATTCATCACTGAGGGAATCGAGCGTGTCGGCAAAATCGCGGCAGTGCGGACAGCCAAAATCGCTGAACTCTTCCAGTACAACTTTGGCATCTGCGCCGCCTTTGTATGGCTGGCCGTCATCTGTGATGCCGGTCGGGTAATCGACTGAAACGGCGGCTACCACCGGTTTTGTCGCGTTCTGGTTCAAAATTACCAGCCCGCCAACAACCAATAATATTGCTGCGGCGGCGATAATGAGCGGCAGTCCATTGCTTTTTTTTGCCGGTACTGACCGTCGTCGTTTTGTCTTTGCCATTCGTTAATCTCCTGAATTTTTGAAAGGTATGTTCGCGCCGCGCCAATCCAGCAGCCAGACATTGACTGTCGAACCGGCGGGCAGAAATTTTTTGCCACTGGGGATGACTACCAGCGCATTGGCGTTGACCAGCGATGATAAAATGCCCGACCCCTGCACCAGCACCCCGCTGCCACGGGTGGTCACTTGAAATCCGGTTTCGGTTTGAAACAGATACGCCCGCATGTAATGTTCTCGGCCGCTGTTGTGCACATCTTCAACCAGCGTCGCGGCGAGCATCGGTTTTTCCAGCGTGCGGTGTCCCCCAAGTTTGAGGATTGCCGCGCGGCCGAAAACCTCAAATGCCACCACCGATGCGACCGGATTGCCCGGTAAACCAATCAGCGGCACACCGCGCACGGTTCCAAACGCCAGCGGTTTGCCCGGTTTGATATTCACTTGCCAAAAGTGCATATCCCCCGTTTCTGCCAAAACGTTTTTCACCACGTCATAATCCCCCGCCGAAACGCCCGCCGATGATAGCAGTAAATCTATATTTTGCGCCAATCCGGCTTCGATTTTTACGGCTAAATCGGTGTTGGTGTCGCGTGCCACACCGAGCGGCACAGCAATGGCTCCGTAACTTTCTACCAGCGCCGAGAGAGTGTATTCGTTTGAATTGCGAATTTTTCCCGGCGAGAGCGGTTCATCAACCCCCACCAGTTCATCGCCGGTGGCCAGAATCCCCACTCGGGGAATTTTGTGAACGCGCACGCGCCCTTTGCCCACCGCCGCCAGCATACCGACATCTTGCGGGCGGAGCGCATGGCCGCGACGCAGCACCACGCTGCCAGCTGAAACATCTTCGCCCGGTTCGCGCACGTTATCGCCGGGGGTTGCCGGATGAAAAATTGCCACGTGTTCGGCGGGTAAATTCGGATAGTCGATAAATTCGCTGGTGTTTTCAAACCGTATCACCGCATCTGCGCCGGGGGGAACCGGTGCGCCGGTCATGATGCGTACGGCGGTTCCGGCGGCCACGGGATTGTCCGGCGCATCGCCCGCGGCGATATACCCGGTTACGGGCAGCACCACCGGCGCATCGGGGCTGGCGGTGGCGGTATCTGCGGCGATGACGGCGTATCCATCCATCGCGGAGTTGCGAAATGGCGGGATGTTATCGACGGCCTGCACGTCTTCTGCCAGCACTCGGTTGTAACCTGCGGTAATGGGAATTTCTTCGGCGGGTAACGGGGAAATATGTGATAAAATTTGGGTCAACGCTTCGTTGACGGGCAGCAATGCCATAAACCGGTCTCCAAAAGGACGAATATTTTAATGGTAGTGCGATAGTATAGCACGGCGGGAATATTCGTCAACCCCTGCGAAAAATTGTCGCAGGGCGATGTTTGCGTTTTGTTGCCGGCAATTTTTGGGATACTATTTTGCCCGAAATTTGCGGGCAGCACCAGCGAATGTTTGAATAAAAATGCATCATCGGTTACAATAGTTTTAATGGCGGTGTGTGCTGTCGCTGCAATCTGTCGGCGGCGGCGATGAAATCCAAAACCCAGTTTGTGAGTTTTTGAAGTCAAAAAACTGTATATCGGTGAATGAATACCAGTGACCACAAAATATAGTGGGTTATTCTGTGCAAGCGCCTTTGGCAATCCGACATTTGCGATGAGTTCCGTTTCATGAAAACAAGCTTTCGGCGGCGACAACTTTTCATATTACTGATATTTGCGCTGGTGCCACTTTTTCTGGCACTGCTGGTTGCGCTACCCGGTGCACGCCGGGCAGCCCAAAGCCGCACCGAAGACGAACTCGGAGTGGTTACAAGCCTGCTTGCCACCCAAATTGACACCGCACTGACAGAAGTCGAACACACCGCACTGCTGTTGTCCACACAACCACCACCCCGTCAGATGCTGCAAACGTATCTGGCTAACCCTTCCCCTTCGGCGCGAACACAACTTTTAAAACTGCTGCAAAATTCAGTTGAAGTTCACTCGAATGTCAGTGCCATTTCATTGATATCTCCGGCTACCGGCGACGTTTTCCTTTCAACGGATCAAGCAAAAGTTTCGCGTCGATATGACAATTTGGATGAGCTGTTGAGAACGGTGCAAACCGCCGCGGATGTAAAATTCACAGTGGCTTATGCCATCGACGGCTCATCGCCCGTGTTGGTGGCGGCCGTTCCCCTTCGTGCCGATGATGGAACCTTGTTGGCCATCGGCGCTGTGTGCACCGATTTGGACGTTATCGCGGCCGATATCGAAGAAAGTGCTGCTAATTTGCAAACCGGGCGGGCGTATCTGGTGGATGGGGTGGGGCGGCTGCTGACAGTCCCGCCATCGTGGCATGCCGTTCGCCGTTACGGTGTGATTCACACCACTGCCACCGATGAACTCCGTGCGCGCCACTCGGGGACGGCAAAATATTATGATGCCGCCGGCAGGCCGGTCATCGGTGCATTTCGCTGGTTGCCCGACCTGAATTTGGGTATTGTGGTGGAAGTGGATGAAGGTATCATCCTCAACAGTTTGTACCACATCTTGTTTTGGGCGTTGCTGACTGTGCTGATGATAATGGTGTTTGTAGTTTTTGCCGCTCGTCGTTTCAATCGGTGGCTGATGGAACCGCTATCGGAACTGGCCGCCGCCGCCAATGCCGTGCAGCGCGGCGATTTTTCGCATCGCATCCCCACCCCCGGCGTTGATGAGTTTGGGCAGGTCGCAGCCACATTCAATCAAATGGCAGACCGGTTGCAGGCCTCATATCAAGATTTGGCCCGGCAGGTTGAAACACGCACCGCCGAATTGAAAACCATCAACGAACAACTGGCGCAGGAAATCGAACAGCGCCGGCAGATAGAGGCCGAACTGCGCCAAAGCGAAGCCCGTTTCCGTGCCGCGTTTCTCGCCAGCCCCGATTCGGTGACCATTACCCGTTTGAGTGACGGGCGGTATGTAGAAGTAAATGATACTTTTTCGCTTATTACCGGTTACAGCCGCGAGGAGGTTATCGGGAAAACTGCACTTGATATAGAAATATGGGTGGATGCCGCAGACCGCCATCGTGTGGTAAAGACATTACAGAAAGATGGCGAAGTTCGGGATTTTGAGACCAGATTTCGCTTAAAAGACGGCGCCATCATTGACAGCATGCTGTCGGCGCGGGTTATTCCCATTCAGGGCGAACCACACATTGTCATTATCGCACGGGACATAACCTATCTCAAGCAAACAGAACGGGCTTTGCGCGAAAGTGAAGAGCGCTATCATGGCATTTTCGAAAATTCGCCCGTTTCGCTGTGGGAGGAAGATTTTTCGCCGGTAAAAACGTATCTCGAATCGTTGCAGGCCGACGGCATTGCTGATATTCCGGGCTATCTCCGCGAAAATCTCGATGCGGTCGAAAAATGTGCGTCGCTGGTAAAAATTCTGGATGTGAACCGCGCCACGTTGTCGGTGTTTGGCGCTGAAAGGAAAGAGCAATTGCTGGTCGGTTTGCCGCAGATACTTTTGCCCGAGACCTATCCTGCATTTGCCGAGCAGATTATCGCGCTGTGGGAGCAAAAACCATAT
>JANTHQ010000164.1 GCA_024762375.1 Anaerolineaceae bacterium | reverse complement strand
TGCCTTTCTCTTTTTTTTTACAAACTATTTACAATTGCCGCTACCCATTCCACCCAAAAAGCAGTATAATTTTTTAACGAATGTTAGGTTCTGCGCAAACTTTGTGTGTTTCTCAAATCGAGGGTGTATGGAAAAAGATATTATTTTGGTGGTAGATGATGAACAAAATATCATCGAGTTGGCACGCATGTATTTGGAAAAGGAAGGTTTTGTCGTCGAAGGCGCTCAAACCGGGCGCGAAGCACTCGAAAAAATCACCGCCAAATCGCCGGCGCTGGTTGTGCTGGATTTAATGTTGCCGGAAATTGATGGCTGGGAGGTTTGTCGCCGGGTGCGAGCCAACAGCAATTTACCCATCATTATGCTCACGGCCAG
This sequence comes from Anaerolineaceae bacterium, assembly GCA_024762375.1. GTDB lineage: Bacteria > Chloroflexota > Anaerolineae > 4572-78 > 4572-78 > JANTHQ01. Next base: position 5,117 of record JANTHQ010000164.1, on the reverse strand, counting down.
AGACGATGATGTTGATAAAATTGTCGGGCTGGAATTGGGCGCCGATGATTATATGACCAAACCGTACAACCCTCGCGAACTGGTTGCGCGGGTAAAGGCGGTACTGCGACGCGGCGCGCCGGTCCATGGCGAAAATGCAAGTGTCGTACAGACGATAGCAGCGGGCGACGTGCGGGTTTCACTGGAAACCCGTGAGGTGTTTCTGGGTGACCGGCAGGTTGATGTGCGCACCAAAGAATTCGATTTGTTGGTCGCACTATTGCAGAATCGAGGCAAGGCGCTTTCGCGCGAACAGCTGCTAAATCTCGCGTGGGGGTTCGATTTTTTTGGCGAAACGCGCACCGTTGATGTCCATGTGGCACATTTACGCAAAAAATTTGCTAATAGCAAACTGAATATCGAAACGGTTTGGGGTGTCGGCTATAAACTTACGGTGAATGACTGAAGAAAATGTTAAAAGGAATTCAATCCAGACTGGTATTATCATATATTGTCGTGATTGGGGTGACGCTGGCCGTGGCGATGGTCGCATTGATAATTGTGGCACGCCCGCTCCAAACGCGGCTGGTAGAATTAAGATTGACGGCGGAAATTGGCCGCCTCACGCCGAAAATTCAACAGGCATTGGCTCAAACACCTCCAACTCAAAGAACTCCCGGCGAAGCGATTGAAAGAATCGCTCAAAACCTTCCTGAGTTGGACGACCGGCTTTTGGTGGTCACCACGCAGGGAACAATTTTGTTTGACAGTGACTCGCAGTGGAATGGCGAAAGGGTGTCACTGCCGAAAGATAGCGGCATACGTCTATTTTCGCGTCAGGATGATGTACGGATTGGCAGAGGTATCGCGCCGAATGGCACAGCGATGCTTTTTGCCGCGCGCCCGCTCACGCCCCGTGTGCTGATAGCACTCGCTGCACCGTTGCCCAAAACCAGCATCGCGCTTTTTGTCGATTTGTGGAGCGGATTTGTGGTGGCAGCAATCATTGCCTTTTTTGTGGCGCTGTTTTTGGGTTGGATCATCGTTCGCTCGGTTTCCACGCCGCTGAAACAAATTTCTGCTGCGGCGACAGCTGTTGCCGGTGGCGATTATGCGCAGCGGGTGCCGGAAAAGGGTCCGACGGAAGTGAAACGGGTAGCGACCGCGTTCAATACCATGACCAGGCAGGTGCAATCGAGCCAGCAGGCGATGAAAGATTTTGTGTCGAATGTTTCTCACGATTTGAAAACGCCGCTGACATCGATTCAAGGTTTTTCGCAAGCACTGCTCGATGGCACGGCGCAAGACGATGCGGCCCGCCAGCATGCGGCACGCATCATTTTTGATGAGGCATCTCGTATGCGTCGGCTGGTAGATGATTTGCTCGATTTGGCGCGGATCGATGCCGGGCAAGTGGCGGTCAAACGCCACCCCGTCGATTTGAATGCGCTGATGGCCGTCACGCTTGATGGACTGGCTGTTCAAACGGCTGAAAAAAATATCCGGGTGGAAAACAAATTGCCACCGCTACCACAAATTTTGGGCGATGGCGATCGGTTGAAACAGGTTTTTACCAACATTTTGGATAATGCCATCAAATACACGCCGAATGGTGGGCGAATTACCATTTTGGGCGCAGAAAACGGTGTTTCTCCTGATGCATCGACGGTTATTCGCGCTCGAAGACAAACACCGGCGAGCAATCAATTCGTTAAAATTTCAATTTCTGATACCGGCGCGGGAATTCCAAAAGAAGAATTGCCCCGAATTTTTGAACGGTTCTATCAGGTGGAAAAGAGTCGAAAACGCCCCGGCGGAACCGGTTTGGGGCTGGCGATTGCTCACAACATCGTCAAGGCCCATGGCGGACATATTGATGTCGCCAGCGAACCGGGGGTCGGCACAACGTTTTCGGTGTGGTTGCCGGCAATGCCGGTTCGCCAAAAATAGTTTGTGAATTGTGGCGCAGGGTGATTTTCTGCTATACTTTCTGTGAAAATTTGCATGACCGACTTAAAAATGGAGGAAACCGATGCGAGCAGTAAAATTTTTGCTGGGAGTGTTGATTGGTGCAACTGTGGGAGCGGTTGTTGTATTGTTGATTGCGCCACAAAGTGGGGAAGACACGCAACAAATGATTACCGATAAATTTGAATCGATCCTTTCGGAAGGGAAAAAAGCGTACGAGGAACGCCGCGCAGAGCTTGAGTCGCAAATAAACGCCATGCATCGCGGCTAGACGTGATTTTTCAGAAAACGCCGAACAGTTTTTCGCTGTTTGGCGTTTTTTATTTTGCCAGCGCCGCCAAAAATCTGCGATACATCGCATCGGCCGGCGCAGTATCTTCATCGGTGAAGAGTGATTTTCGGGCTTTGCGCGCTTTATGCACCAACTGAATGGTTTGGGAAATATCTTCGTTGGGCAGGCGGACCTGCTTCAGAATGAGCACTGCGCCGAGCATTAGCGGCAAATACAAAAAATCTTCTTCCAGTGGCAAACCATCTTCCAGCGCATCTACAATATATTCCTGAACGCCATCGCGTTCCTGCTGATTCCATGGCAGCGAGCCGACGTTTCTGGCGAGCATTCCCATGCTGATAGCCGCCGCCAGCCGCATGATGTGGCGATAGCCGATGTCTCGCATTGTTTGGAGGGTGTCGGCGGTGGTGTACTGGTTAAAAATTGCCCGTTCCCAAATGGGAACCAATAATCCGTCTTGCAGCGGCTCGGATTTCAAAAATAGATGGCATGTGTAGGTTAGTAATTTTCCGATAGCAATTGCTTCGCCGATACGCAGCGGCAAGCCGGAATCCGCAAACCTTTGTTGCGATTCAGCATACAATGCCACAAACAGGTGCTCGACATTTTTCAGGTCGTTCAATATTATTGCCCGATTTTCGTTGATGTCTTGCTGTGCTTGTTGCTGCAAATATCCGATATCCCGGTCCCACAATTTTGAATATGTTTCTTGCAGCGAACCTTCGGGAACTTCGGCGGCGGGGGCGTTGATGATGGAGAATGGTACTTTTATTTTTTTCCCGCTACGGGTGGTGTATGGTATGCCGACGACGCTTGCCAGCCCCAACCCGATGTAATTGTCGATGGGCAATCCGGCCAAGTGGTTTTCTGTTTTCCGCGAGCGGATGACACGGGCGTCTTTGGGGTGAGAGACTTTTATCTCCAGTTCCAATGTGTGTTTGCCCGGCGAAACGGTTGCGATGGCAAATGGAATGCCCAAGATGCCAACTTCCGTTTCCGGCAACCGGTGGGTATAGATGTCTTTTTCAAAGCGTAAAACCGGCTGCGGGCGGAGTCGCCCAACGGTTGGCGGACGCACTTTTATTTCGATATCGAGTGATGTGTCGAGCGTGTTTTGCAGATACAGAAACAACGTGGCGGCATCGCCGGGCATTACGGCCGTGGGTTCGATGCTGACGGTGTACTGTAATCCGTCCACTTCGTAACGATCCGATGCATCAACATATTCGTTTAATATATCCGGGTAGGTTGGCATGCCATATTTCCTTCAAAATCTTTTTACCGATGGTTGTAGCATATCATTATGACAAGAATTTGTCAACGAAAAAGCCCGGCTAAAGCGCCGGGCTGGATATTTTTCGGGAACAAAATTATTGTACTTTGTCGAATTCGACGAACACGACGCCATCGGTGTGGGTGGTGTGCACGGTGACTTCTTCTGATAGTTGTGCTGCGCCCGGGTCACACTGCGTACTTTTGGGGTCGGTCGGACGGTCGACGATGGCAACCAGCCAATCGCCGTCTTTGGCATGGTTGTCCAGCAACACATCGTAATTGCCGGGCGGATATACACCCGGTGTACCACTGGGAACGGATACGGTACAGAACGACCCGATGCGTACTCGAACACGAGCACCATTTACCGGCGTGCCGGAACTATCTTGAATGTAGCCGCGAATCTGAGTAATCGCGCCATTCGGTTTGGTGAAAATATTGTGAATTTTGTACGGGTAACTTGGCCCCGCTGGAACCGGCGTGGGTGCGGGCGCAGCAGCGGTCGGTGGTGGCGGTGGGGTAGGCGTTGCCGGTGGCGGCGCAACTTGCATCACGCCGACGCTGTTCACATCGCCCTGAATTTGAGTGAGATTGCTGTATACCCAGCCTTCGCCGCCGGGATATGACATGTAGAGCCAGCTGGCATCGCTGTTGCGGCCTTTGATTTCGCCGGTGTACCCACTCGAAACCTGACCCACTCGCGGGTATGCCGTGCCGGGGCCGCTGCGAACATTCACGGTTGCCCCGGTGATGGTGGCTTGTGGCGCAGATGGCTGTGTCGGCTGTGGGGCCGGCGTGTCGGTTGGGGTGGCCGTTGGTTCAACCGGAACCGGTGTATCGGTGGGCAAGGGAATGTTGGTGGGCGGGACGATGGTCGCCACCGCGATTATCGGCGGGGTTGGTGTAAATGTCGGTTGAGGAATGGCAGTGGGTTCCAGCACCCGCACCACGGCAGTGGGCAGGGTTTTGGCATTGTTGCCCAAGCCGCATCCCAACGTTAATACGATTGCTATTGTTGTGAGAATCAATTGTTTTTTCATAGTTATTTTTGCCGGATAAAGTCTATATGAGCATAAGTTAGCGGAGATGCTTGTGCCACCACTTCGACGGTCGGCGCCATTTGCTGTCCGTCTTTTTTCAGCGTCACTTTATATACGCCGGGCAGATACGGGGCATGTTTATATTGGAAATTCATGGCATGGTTGTCGCCTGCGCCGCGAATAGTGCTGTCTCCCGCTTTTGGCCCGACTGACACTTCGCTTTGTTCGACCGCGCCGGTTGGCGTAACCACTTCCATAACGAAACCGGACAAGGCTTCACCAATCCCGGAGCTAAAGTTTCCTTCCCAAACAAATCCGGTAATCCGAAATTCTGCTTCTCCGCCGGTGGGGTGGGTGATAACGGTTGCCGGGAATGGGAAACTCGGTGCGGGTGTTGGCGTGGGTTCCGGCGTGTTGGTGGGCGGTGGTGGTGGCGCCGGTGGGTTGGTCGGTTTCGGAGCCGGCGTATTTGTCGGTGCTTCGGTGGGCACGGGGGTATCGGTGGGTACGGGCGTGTCCGTGCTGGTCGGAACCGGTGTCATGGTGGGTGTTTGGGTTGGCGT
>JANTHQ010000163.1 GCA_024762375.1 Anaerolineaceae bacterium | reverse complement strand
GCATACACCACTGTGCCGACACCGCCCGCCAGCGAAAATAATCCGAACAGTGAAATCAACACCGCCAGCACCAGCATCGGGTTGGTGGCGCCGTAACGGTATGTCAGCCACGCCAACACGCCCCACGATACCCAGCGGATGGTGATTGCCCCCAGCAGATACGGTTTTTTGCGGGGACGGTCTTCCAGCAGGTAGGCGGTAAAAATTTGGGGGATGATGGTTCCCACGCTTTGGACGGTAGCCATCAACCCGACAGCCACGCTCGATGGGGTGAGCAAGGTGACAAATGCGGGCAACACAGTGTTTATGTTACCGAACGCCGATGCCATTTGAAAGAAGATGCCATGAACAAGACCCGCTACAAAATTTCGATTGTAGTAGCGACGGCTTTCGGTTTCAAATTGTTCGAGGGTGGTTGTTGTCTCCATTGAACCTCAACAGTGGTTGTTATTGTGTCAGCAGCGCATCAATATTTTTTTTGATGGGTGATGGGCGAATGATGCCCACTTGTGTGAGCACCGGTACACCGCGCCCGTCAAGCAGAATGAGGGTGGGGGTACCGCGAACGCCATATCGTACGGCGGCTTCGCGCCCGATGCGAGTTAAAACGTCTAGCCGCAAAACCTCGGCTTTGCCGGTCAAATCTCGTTCCAACCCATCCACGATGGGTTTCGATATGACGCAAGCGCTTCAGTAATTGGAATAGAATTCGATAACGGTCGGCTTGCCATCGGTCAAAGTGGCATTCAAATCGGCGGCAGAAGCCACGTCTGATGGAGTGGTGCGAAACATTACAAACGCACCGATTATCACTGCAATGAATAGCAGCAAAAACCAGTTTTCTTTTAAGATTCGGCGGATTCGTCGAGTCATGATTTCACTCGTTGCTGAAAAGGTACAGGGGCGAACATTTCCGTCCGCCCCTGCGATAGTTCAACTGTAATAATGACGTTTGGCGGGGTTTAGCTCAAGCGCGCCAGAATGTCATCTTCGTTAAGGATGAGGTAGGTGTCATCACCCTGTTTGATTTCGGTACCGCTGTATTTGGCAAAAAGCACTTTATCACCAACGGCGAGGTCGGTCATCAAGTCTTCTTCGCTGCCGAGGGCTTCAACAATGCCTTCTTGTGGTTTTTCTTTGGCGGATTCGGGTAACAAAATTCCGCTGCTGGTTTTAGCTTCTTGCTCAACAATCTTCACTAAAATCCGGGCACCCAATGGTTCAATGTTCGTCATAGTTTTTTACCTCCATCAATTTTGTGTGTTTAAAAACTGTCATTCAATTTTGTGGAGATATTTTAGCACTCTTTGTCAAAGAGTGCTAATTTCCCACCGCCAAATTATACACAAACTTCTTTTATAAGCCAAGTAGCTGGTCAATTTTTGGGCGGTCAAAACCAACGATAATCCGCCCGCCAATATCAATGACCGGAACCCCCATTTGCCCACTGCGACGTTGCATGTCGCGAGCAGCCGCGGCATCACGCGATACATCTACATCACGAAAGCGCACGCCTTTCTGGCGAAAATACCGTTTGGCGGCGTTGCAAAATTTGCATGTGGGTGTCGAAAAGACGATGACTCTGGGTTGTTTCTTGCGTTCTGGTCTTCTTGCCATTATACCTCCTGTTAGCCAACAACTTCTTTAATTTTGGCAACAAGCATTTGTTCGGGTGCAGCCCCTTCAAGGAAGCCAACTTCGTTAATAACTGTCCGAGGCACGCCCTGCACTTGGTATTTGTTCGACAAGTGCGGGAATTCAATTGCCTCCACCATATCGCCACGTACTTTGTCGCTTTCCAGCGCCATTTGGTGAGCCAGGCGAACCGCCCGGGGACAGTACGGTCAAGTGGGGGTGACATACACCTGCAGGTGCAGCGGCTCCGACAGGTTTGCCAAAAAGTCTTTGGTGGCTGCCGACAAGCCCGATTCACCGCTGGAAATCATCATGATATCCTCGATGACCGAGCTAAATTCGTAACCGGAGGGGATGCCATAATAACGAATGTTGAAATCTCTGGGGTCATCTCCACCGCGCATGATCACGGTTGCAGGAATTTTGTCGATGTTATACGTTTCGGCAATTTCTTTGTCTTGTACAAAGTCATACACTTCCACGGAAATTTTGTCCGACAAATCTGCCACTTCTTCGGCAATCATGCGTGTTTCTTTACAATACTGGCATTCAAAATCTTGGGTAAACACAACCAGTTTTACCGGATTTTTCAATGCTTCAAATTCTTTCATTAAATGTTGACGATCTTCGTCTCTGAGTAATGCCATAAATCTGCCTCCTTATAATATTTAGGGTTTGCTGCACCTACCTGCATTTCAATGCTTGCCCAATCTTTTAGATGCAAGATTGACCAAAAGGTTACAACGTTATACCATTTAAATGAAAAATCGTCCATCTGACGCCACAACCGTGGAATCAGATGGACGATGTCGGTGCAAAGGGGTTAAATTCCCAAATATGCCTCTCGAACGTTGGGGTTGGCGGCCACCTCTCGCGATGGTCCTTCGATACTGACTTTGCCGTCGGCGAGCACATACGCATAGTCGCTCACGGCAAGCGCCATTTGCACATTCTGCTCGACCAGCAACATCGTCAGGCCTTCTTTCCTCAAACGCCGCAAAATTTCAAACAGGTCGAGCACCAAAAACGGTGCCAACCCCAGCGAAAGTTCGTCAATCATCAATACTTCGGGGTCTGCCATCAATCCGCGCCCCACGGCGACCATCTGCTGTTCACCGCCGGAGAGTGTGCCGGTTTTTTGGTCGGCGCGCTCTTTTAGCCGGGGGAACATCTCGTACACTTTTTCCAGATTTTCTTTGTATCGCCCTTTGGCCCGCTTGGTGAACGCACCCATTTCCAGATTTTCATACACGGTCATATCGGTGAACAACTGCCGGCCTTCGGGCACCAGCACGATGCCATTGGCAGCTTTGGCATGGGGCGACATACGCGTTACGTCGTTGCCGTTGAATGTTACCGTGCCCTGCCATGGTTTTATCAACCCCATAACCGTGCGCAATAGCGTGGTCTTGCCAACACCATTCGAGCCAACCAGCGACGTGAGTTTCCCTTTTTCCAGCGTTATGGTTGTGTTCCACAAAATTTGCACTTCACCATAACCTGATGCGATTCCATTAACATCTAATACAGCCATTGGTTAGTCTCCATCAGCGTTTTCCATAAGTCGTTTCGCCAAATCCGGGTCGCCGAGATAGGCTTCGATGACTTTGGGGTCGTTGGCAATTTCTTCCGGTGAGCCTTCGGCAATCAGTTGCCCGTAATCCAATACAATGACCCGGTCAGATACGTTCATCAGGGCGTGCATCACATGTTCAATGATGAGGATGGTGACGCCCTGCTCTCGAATTTTCAAGACGACCTGAACCATTTCGGCAATTTCGGTAGGGTTTAACCCGGCGAGCACTTCATCGAGCAGCAGTAAATATGGGCGCGAAGCCAGTGCACGAGCCATCTCAAGCCGTTTTTTCTGGGCGACATTTAAACTACCGGCCAGCATGTCGCGTCGTTCTGACAGGTTGACAAACCCCAGCACTTCGTCGGCGATGCCTTGGGCCTCTTTTAATGAATGATGTTCATGCCCGTAACATGCCCCGGCCATAACATTTTCCAAAACGGTTAAATCATTCAGTGGACGCACAATTTGGTGCGTTCGGGCCAGTCCCAGTTTTACCACATCATACGGCTGCCACCCACTGATGTCTGTGCCTTTGAAGATGACGTGCCCTTCTGTGGGAGCATATACCCCGTTGATGACGTTGAACAAAGTGGTTTTTCCGGCGCCGTTGGGGCCAATTAACCCCAAAATTTGGCCGCGCGGTAAATCAAATGTGACATTGTTGACGGCTATCAAACCGCCAAAGCGTTTGGTGACGCCTTTTACTTGCAGAATATTCTCTTGTGCGGCCATCATTCTAACACCCTCCAAAGTTTTCTGTACCGACCACGCAGCCAGCCGATGACCCCAGAGGGGACAAATAATATAATCAGCAGCAAAAGAAGGCCGGCAAAGGCCAGTTGCAGGTCTTTGAACAGCGGGCTGGTTAACAAGAAGCTGCGAATGGCTTCGTAGAGAGCGGCGCCCACCAGTGGCCCTTGGACTGTACCCTGCCCACCGAGCATGACCATTACAATCATTTCGATGGAGCGGGTGAGCCGAAATGCTGAGTGTGGCTCAACACTGCTGTTACGGAAGAAGAAAATCACCCCCATCATGCCGGGGATGATGGCAGAAAGAATGTATGCCATCGTTTTTGCATTCGGGGTTCGAACACCCATGACCATCGCAGCATCTTCATCTTCTCGGATGGCCATCAAACCCAATCCAAACCGGGAAAATTTTACGGCATAACTTAAAACAATTGCCGCAATGGTCAAAATAAATGCAAGCCAATACGTGGTCCACTGCATGGTCGCGGCGCCACCATATTGCTGGTAAATCGAGAAATTAACTTCCAGACCGATGGGGCCGCCCAGTGGGCCAAAGTTGTTGATAAAGGTTCTGACGGCCTCGTTGACCCCGATTGTTGCCAATGCAAAATATGCGCCACGCAGTCGTAAAATTGCCAGCCCCAGCAACCACGCCAAAATTGCTGCCACCAGCCCACCGGCCGGCACCGCCAGCCACAGCGACCAGTTTTGCACCGCCATCAAATAGAAACCGATATACCCCCCCACACCAAAGAAAACGATGTGGCCAAAGCTAACATACCCGGCATATCCCAATAAAATATTCAGGCTTGATGCCAGCGCCACAGACAACATAATCAGGAATATGTTTTCGCGCAGAACGTTGGAACCGGTTATCACGGGGAGCAGTCCGCCGATAACGACCAACAGTAACGCAATCCAAAAAGCAGGATATTTCCAGCTATTCATATCAACGTTCTCCCAACAAGCCGCTGGGGCGAACCAGCAGGATGACTACAAATAAAACGAATTCAATGACCGGTACCCAGCTGACAGGCATAAATGTAGGTACGATTCCTTCCAGTGCGCCCAAAATGAGCCCGCCCAACAATGCGCCGGTTGGGTTACCCAAACCACCCAAAACAACAATCACGAAACTTTTCAATTCGTAAACGCTGCCGGAAAGAATGCTGAACGAGAAAAAGGTCGCTATCAACCCACCCGAAAGCATCGCCAGCATGGCACCGATGCCAAAACTCAGGGCCAGTGTTTGGTCAGAGGGAATGCCCATTAACTCTGCGGCGGCACGGTTGTTTGCCACAGCCCGAATGGCTTTTCCGGGCGGGGTTCGATACAAGAAAAGGTATAAAAGTACTGTAACCAGCAAAGCAATCAGTGCGGCAATCAGACGGGTTCCCAACAAGGTGATGGAACCAATGGATACGGTTCCCATTGAGAATTCCACGTTTTGGGGCGAGGTTGTAAATACGGCTGTCCCCACACCAATAATCATCATGTTGACAGAAAATGTCGCCAACAGCGATGACAGGT
>JANTHQ010000162.1 GCA_024762375.1 Anaerolineaceae bacterium | reverse complement strand
CTCAATTTCCGCGATTTGATTGAAGTTGAGCCGCGCAACGATGGCACGATTGATGTTCATCTGCGAAATTTGGAATACGACCTGACCCGTTCCATTAAAAAAGTGGTGTACGGCTTCCAAAGTGTGGATGCGGTGCTGGCGGCGATGCCCCAGCCCGCCAAATTGACGCTGTTCGTCACGCCGGATACTCTGCCTGACGGGTTGAAAGATGCGCCAAATACCATCAAACAGGTGGCGCAAAAAATTGCCGATGACAGTAACGGCAAATTCACATTCGAAATGGTCAATCCCGATGACCCGCAGGCAGGGGTGAGCCGGCAAGATTTGCAGCAAAAATACAATTTGCAGCCGATTGCCGCCTCGCTTTTCTCGCCGGAGAGTTACTATCTGCATATGGTTTTGCAGGTGGGTGACAAAGGGCAGTTGATTTTCCCCAGCGGCGATTTCAGCGAAGCGGAGGTGCGCAGCGCTATCGAATCTGCGCTGAAACGGTCATCCAGCGGTTTTCTGAAAGTGGTCGGTGTGTGGACGCCGCCGCAGCAGCCCACCCAGAATATGTTCGGGCAGATGCAGCAGCCGTTTTCATCGTGGAATACCGTTCAGCAGCAGTTGGGGCAAGATTATGAAGTTCGCCCGGTAGATTTGAGCAACGGCACGGTTCCGCCGGAAGTGGATGTGCTGTTGGTCATCGCGCCACAGCAAATGACGGACAAACAGCGGTTCGCCATTGACCAATACCTGATGCGCGGTGGCTCGGTGGTGGTTGCCGCCGGAAATTACGCGGTGGAACCGGACCAGATGAGCGGCTCGCTGGCGCTGAAACCGCTCGATGGCGGTCTGCACGATATGCTGGCGAGTTACGGCGTGGATGTGCAAAAATCGCTGGTGCTCGACCCGCAAAACGAACCGTTCCCGGTGCTGGTCAACCGCACGGTAGCGGGGCTCCCCGTTCAAGAAGTGCAGGCGGTCAATTATCCGTTCTTTGTGGATGTACGCCCCAATGGTATGGCGAAAGACAGCCCCATCGTGGCGAATCTGCCTGCGGTAACGATGCACTGGGTTTCGCCGGTGGTGGTGGACGAGAGCAAAAATGCCGACCGCACCGTCACCACCCTGCTGAAATCGAGCCCGCAATCGTGGCTGCGCAGCGATACCAACATTCAACCGGATATGAAAACGTATCCGCAACTCGGGTTCCCGGTGGAAGGCGAGCAAAAATCGTATCCGCTGGCAGTCGCCATTCAGGGGTCGTTTGAAAGTTACTTCAAAGGGAAAGAATCGCCGCTGGCAGCCGCCGACACATCCGCCGACAGCCAAAATCAGGCGCAACCCACCTCCGCGCCCGCCGATGCCGTCGGCGTGATTGAAAGTTCGCTCGACACAGCGCGGCTGGTGGTCGTCGGCAGTGCGGAATTTTTGGACGATACCATTTTCAACATTTCATCCCGCCTGACCCGCGACCGCTATCTGAACAGCCTGCAATTTGCCCAAAACGCGGTAGATTGGTCGGTGGAAGACCTTGACCTGCTCAGCATTCGCTCGCGCGGTTCGCAGGCACACGTGCTCAACCCGATGACCGAGCAACAGCAATCGTTCTGGGAAGGGGCAAATTATGTGATTGCGCTGCTGTCGCTGCTGGCAATCGGCGTTATTTGGAATATGCGCCGCCGCAACGAAACGCCGATGGATTTATTGCCCCAACCGGAATATGCGGAAATTGATGAGGAGGCTCGTCATGCACACGTCTAAAACGCTTTCAATGAATTCTGCCACCGGCAACCGGCTCATCCAGATTTTGATTGGGCTGCTGGTGCTGCAACTGATACTGATTGGGGTGGTGTATTTCCCCAAAGGGAAAACCGCCACCGGCGGCGCGCCCCTGCTCGGCGATTTGACCGCCGACCAAATAACCGCCGTCACCGTAACGGACGCAAAAGGGAACGAAATTTCACTGAAGAAAGCGGGCGATGGATGGGTGCTACCCGATGCGGACGATTACCCCGCAGACCCGGAACGGGTTTCAAAAATGCTCGATAGCCTCGTCGCCATCAAAACCGACCGGCTCATCACCAAAACGCCCGCCAGCCAAAAACGGCTGGAAGTTGCCGCCGATAAATTCCAACGGAAAGTGGTGTTGACCACCGCCGATGGCGCAAAAACGGTGTTCATCGGCACCAGTGCGGGCGCAAAAGCCACGCACGTGCGGCTCGACGGGCAGGATGAAACATTCCTGACTGATGCCATTACCAGTTGGGATGCACCGGCACAGGCATCGGGCTGGGTGAAACCGGAATTTGTCAGCGTGAATAAAGATGATGTCACCGCCGTGACCATCAAAAACGCAACCGGCACACTGGCATTCACTAAAGGCGATGACGGCAACTGGACGCTCGACGGGCTGGGCGCGGATGAGGAACTCGACAGCGGAAAAGTGAACGCGATGGTGACACAGGCGAGCAAAATCAATCTGAATGCGCCCATCGGCAAAACAGCCGACCCGTCGCTGGGGCTGGACAACCCGCAAGCCACCGTAACCGTCACCGTGCAGCCGAAATCGGGTGAAACGCAGACCATCACCCTAAAATTCGGCGCGAAAGATGACAACAATCAATACGCGCTACAATCATCAACATCAGATTATCTGGTGCGGGTGTCGGGTTTTGTGGGCGATAATTTTGTCGGCAAATCGCGCACCGATTTCATCAAACAACCGCCGACCCCCACGCCGGAAAGTAAATAGTGGATTAGTTATTGGAGATTGGAAATTTGTGAAACGTGATTTGGACTTGGGACTTTGGACTTGAAACCTGAGACTTGAAACCAAAAACCTGAAACCTGAAACCAAAAACTCACCGGGAGGTGATATTATGAAACGTTCAACAATTTTAATAACCTTAGGCGTTGTGATTGTCTTCTTTTTGGCATTGAGCATCGCATTTACGGGTGGGCTGGTGTTGTCACCGCACATTTTGGGGCACGCCAGCGCCGACACCGCCACCCCGCAAACCGGCGCGGCAATCGCGCCCGCCACCGCCGATGGCGACATTTTGGCGCAATATGAAGATGCGCTGACCCAAATTTATGAAACGGCGCTGCCGTCGGTGGTGAAAATTACCGTGACGGTGAAAGAGCAAATGCCCGCAGAGCAGCAGTTCAGTTCGCCGTTTAGCCCGTTCGGGCCGTTTGGATTTGCCCCGCAACAGCCGCAGGAACGATTCGCACACGGCGAAGGTTCCGGTTTTGTGTGGGACACCGACGGGCACATCGTCACCAACAACCATGTGGTGGAAAATGCCACGGATGTGGAAGTGGAATTCGCTGATGGCACAACCGCTCCGGCAACAGTGGTCAGCACCGACCCCGATGCCGATTTGGCAGTCATCAAAGTTGACCTGCCCGCTGACCAACTGAAACCGCTACCCCTCGGCGACAGCGACGAACTGAAACCGGGCCAACTGGCAATTGCGCTGGGTAACCCGTTCGGGCAAGAATTTTCGATGACCAGCGGTATCATCAGCGCAGTGGGACGCACCATCAAAAGCGGCACCAGCCCATTCTCCATCCCGGAAGTCATCCAAACCGATGCCGCCATCAACCCCGGCAACTCCGGTGGCCCGCTGCTGAACCGCAAAGGGGAAGTGGTCGGTATCAACACGATGATCCTCAGTAAAAGCGGTTCCAGCTCCGGTATCGGGTTTGCCGTGCCCATCAACATCGCCAAACAGGTGGTTCCCACCCTCATCGAAGGCAAAAAAGTGGAACACGCTTGGCTGGGCATCACCGGCGCAACCCTCACCCCGGATGTGGCGCAGTACATGAAAGTGCCCGAAGGCACCAAAGGCGTGCTGGTCATCAATGTGGCGCACGACAGTCCCGCCGACAAAGCGGGTCTGCGCGGCAGCGACAAAGTGCTGAAAGTCGCCGGTGTCGAATATCCGCTCGGCGGGGATGTGATTACCGCCATCGACGGCAAGAAAATCGCCGAGATGGACGACCTGATTTCGTACCTGATGGAAAACACCAAACCGGGCGACACCGTGAAATTGACGGTCATTCGCGCTAATGGCAAAGAAGAAACCGTCAAAGTGAAACTGGAAGCTCGCCCCAGCGTGGAAGATTTACAGCAAATGGGCAACAAATAATGAGTGAATTGGCGAATTAACCCCCTCCCCAACCCTCCCCCTTTCAGGGGGAGGGAGCAATCTCCCCTCTCCCTGCGGGGAGAGGGTTAGGGAGAGGGGGGAACTTTCATTCGCTATTCGCGCATTCGCATATTATTTGTCATTTCCCGTTTCTTGCCTATCATTCCCCAGTGATAGACTTTTTCATTTACCACAACCGGAGAGCGCTATGGATTTAACCTCCATCCAACAAATTAACGAGCAGGTAGAAAAAGAAGCCATCTTTCTGCACGATTTACTGGCAGAGGTAAACAAAGTTATGGTCGGGCAAGAGACGCTGGTTGAGCGCGTGCTCATCGCCCTGCTGGCAGATGGACACATTCTGCTGGAAGGTGTGCCCGGGTTGGCGAAAACCCTGCTGGTGAAAACAATGGCGCAAGCCATCCACGCCGATTTCGCCCGCATCCAGTTCACCCCCGACCTGCTCCCCGCCGACCTGCTCGGCACGCAGGTGTACAATCCCCGCACCAGCGAATTCAGCGTGCACAAAGGGCCAATTTTCGTCAACTTGGTGCTGGCAGATGAAATCAACCGCGCGCCAGCCAAAGTGCAATCCGCCCTGCTGGAAGCCATGCAGGAACGGCAAATCACCATCGGCGATACCACCCACCCGCTGGATGACCTGTTTTTGGTGCTGGCAACCCAAAACCCCATCGAGCAGGAAGGCACATACCCCCTGCCCGAAGCGCAGGTTGACCGTTTTATGCTGAAAGTGCTGGTGGACTACCCCAAACGGGATGAAGAACGGCTGATTATGGAACGCTTTACCGGCGCGCCACTGCCGCCCGTGCGCCCGGTCATCGAACCGGAACGCATTCTGCAAGCGCGAAAATCGGTGCGGCAAATTTATGTGGATGATAAAATCAAAGAATACATTCTCGATTTGGTTTTTGCCACCCGCCATCCCGGCGAAAATGGGCTGGCAGACCTGAAACATCTCATCGCGTTTGGTGCATCGCCGCGCGCCAGCCTGTACCTGATTATGGCATCGCGAGCGCACGCATTTTTAAAAGGGCGCGGGTTCGTTACCCCGGAAGATATCAAACAGGTTGCGCCCGACGTGCTGCGCCATCGAATCATTACCACATACGAGGCGGAAGCGGAAGACATCACCAGCGCAGACATCATCCAGCGCATTTTGGATGAAATTGAAGTGCCATAAAAACAGTGAATAATGAATAACGAACAACGAAAAATCTGAAACCGGTAACCGGCACTCGCCCAATTATTCATTATTCACTATTCGTTTTTCACTAAAATTATGCTGACATCCGAACTGTTCCAAAAAATCCGCCATATCGAAATCCGCACCCGCCGGCTGGTGAAC
>JANTHQ010000161.1 GCA_024762375.1 Anaerolineaceae bacterium | reverse complement strand
AATTGTGTTCAAATTCCATAAAGAAACCCTCCTATTTGTGAATAGCATATATCCACAATGTTAAGAGGGTTTAAAGAAAACGTAAAGGATTTTTAATGATTTCGACTTACGCAGACAAAAAATTTTAGCCGCAAGTACCCGTTTCGAGCAATGGCTTCCACACGGTTCGCGGGTTTTTCCGATTTTGATTCGTGGAATCTGTGGAAATCCGTGGCTGATTTTCAACCTGATGATAACGGCAATCTGTTTGGCGTTATTTCACGGTTTCAAATTTCAACCCGCCATCCACCGCATCGACGCGGATGGTGACACCCGCTTGCGGGTTGTTTTCCAGCAGAAAATCGGCCATGGGGGCGCGGATATTTTCCTGAATGAGCCGCCGCAGCGGACGCGCACCCCATTCGGGATGGTCGTTTTGCGCCAGTATCCACGTTTTGGCGGCAGTGGTAATGTCGAGCGAAATGTGCTGTTCCGCCAGCCGTTTCAATTCTTTGCGGAGCATCAAATCGAGAATTTGGCGCAAATCTTCCGCCGAAAGGGAATGGAAATAGATGATGTCATCCAGCCGGTTGAGAAATTCCGGGCGGAAATGCGCTTTCAGCGCTTTCTCGGTTTCGGCGCGGGCGGCGGCTTCCGAGAGTTCCGGGTTCGCCAAAAATTTGCCACCGATATTGCTGGTCATCAAAATGACCGCTTCACGGAAACTGACCGTTTCGCCCTTGCCGCTGGTCAATCGCCCTTCATCCATAATTTGCAGCAACACATCGAACACTTTCACCGCGGCTTTTTCCACCTCATCGAACAGCACCACGCAGTATGGCCGCGCTTTCACCGCATCGGTGAGCTGCCCGCCCGCTTCGTGCCCGACATACCCCGGTGGCGAGCCGATGAGCCGGTTGACCGAACTTTCGTCCATATATTCGCTCATATCCAGCGTGATGAGCGCATCTTCCGTACCGAACATAAACTCTGCCAGCGCTTTCGCCAATTCGCTTTTGCCGACGCCGGTCGGCCCCAAAAACAGAAACGAGCCGATGGGGCGTTTGGGGTCTTTCAACCCGACGCGCGCCATTTTCACCGCGCGACTGAGCGCCAGCACGGCTTCATCCTGCCCGATGATGCGTTTGTGCAGATGTTCCACCATGTGCGCATAACGATTGCGTTCATCCGCGCCCATGCTGGAAACGGGAATGCCGGTGAGCATACTGACCGCTACCATCACATCTTCGGGGTTGAGGGTGCGGTCGGCGGGGATGTTGCCGACGGGCTGCCCGTGCGCGCTCATATTCAGCAGGGCGCAGGCACGGTGCAGCAGATGCACCGCCGCGCCGGGGAGCGGATTTTCGGTGAGATAGCGTTTCGCCAGCCGGGCGGCTTCCGGCAGGCTTTCCGGTGCGATGGTCAGTTGATAATCGGTTTGAAAACGGGGCACGAGCGCGCGCAGAATTTCGGTGGTTTCATTTTCATCGGCGGGGGGGACGGTGAACCGGGTGCTGTTTTGGGTGATGGTGGCATTGCCCGCCAGCCGGTCATCGAACCTGCCGGGGGTTGCCGTGCCGATGATGACCACATCGCTGCCGAAAAACGCTTTTTGCAGTTCGATGCCCGCTTTTTCGGGAAATTCGGCGCGGAAGCCGCCAAAAAAGCGAGCGATATTCGGCACAAAAAGAATGCCGCCCTGCGCCTGCCGCAATCCGCCGCGCACGGTCTTCAGTGGATTGTCGAGCAACGCTTGTTCATCCATTTCCACCAGCGAATCCAGCCCGACCGGCCCTTTGCCATCGGCGATGAGTTGCGCCAAACTGTACACCAGCGACCGCTTGCCGACGCCCGTCGCCCCGACCAAAATGGTATGGCGGTTGTGTGCCATGCTCAGCAGGCTGACAAGTTCGTTCAGCAGATTTTCCCGAAAATAAACCGGCGCCATCCGCCCGTTTTTTGCCAGCGCCACATGGTCGCGGGTGGCGGCGTGCGGCGACAGGGTCGGGTCGGGCAGAAAATCCATCACCGCCGAGCCGGTGATGCCCGCATCGGTGAGCATTCGGCTGACGCTGACGCGCGGTTCGGGCATAATGGCGAGCACGTGTTCCGTGCCGCAGCGGGTTTCGTTGCGGGCTTGTGCCAGCGCATACCCTTCATCAATCAGATACAAAATGTCATCGCCCAGCGACACGCGCTGATTGCCGTCCGTTTCAAAATCGAAATTCACATCAACAGTCATCCGGTCTTCGGCAGCGCGAGTGATGCGCTGCTCAAACGATTTCCAATTGATGCCGCGCTGGTCTGCTAATTTTCGCAAAATTTGGTGGGCGGCGGTATCGGGCATTTTCAAAAAAGTGTACAGCAAAATTTCAGCCGTCATCACTCGCCGGTGGAAATTCTTCATATATACCGCCGCCTGCTGCAATGCCTGCGTCAGGTCGTCGGCGGGGATTTTGGTTGAAAGGGTTCCGCGTTTTGCCATAAGTTACCTTCGGTAAATGGTTGATTGGAAATTAGCGATTGGTTAATTGGATATTGAACCAATAACCAATAACCAATCTCTAATATCTGATATTGAACCCGCGAAATTCACTCGGCGATTGATAATCCACCGTTACCGAATCGACCCGCGCGTGCGGCGGACCGTGTGCGCACCACGCCAGCATTTTTTCTACGGCGGATTTTTCGCCGCAGAAGACGGCCTCAACCTGCCTGCCGCCGGGCAGATTTTTCACCCAGCCGGTGATACCGAGTTCGTTGGCTTTCAGTTGGGTGTAATAGCGAAAACTCACGCCCTGCACCCGCCCTTCAATAATTGCGTGCGCTTGAATCTTTTCCTTTCCCACTTCCGTCTCCATCTATCTTTGCCAAATTGCCGACATCAGCGGCTGATTCCACACCATCACCGCCCAGCCCGCCAAAATGAGAAATGGCCCGTACGGGATGAACGTTTTTAGGGTGGCGCGACGGGTTATCAGCAAAATGACCGATACCGCCCCGCCGAGTAAAATGCCGTAGAGCAACGCCACGATAATATTTGGCAAGCCGATAATCAATCCCAAAAACGCCGAAAGGGTCACATCCCCTTCGCCCAGCCCGCCGCGCGCCAGCAGTGCCAGCAGATAAAAACTGACGAACCCGACCGCCCCACCAACGATAGCTTGTTTCCATGTAATTGCGGGCGAAAAGAAACCACCCGCCAGCGCCAGCAAAATTGCCGGAAAGATGATGGCATGCTGGATGAGCCGGTGTTCCAAATCGGTGATGAACAGAATGGTGAGAATGGCGGTGTACAGTGCCGTCCAGCCAAAATAGGGGGTGAACCCGAATTTGAGATAGAGCACTGCCAGCAGAGTGGGAAAAACGATTTCTACCGCAATGTGCCGCCAGCCGAGTGTTTTGCCGCAGGTGGGGCAGCGGCGGTTGCCGGTGAGCACCGCCAGCAATCCGCTCCACGCCAGTGGCAGGCGCGGCGCATGGCAGATTTCGGTGGCGGCGGGCGTTTCGCCTTTTTTTGCCAGCGACACGGCTTCCAACCCGTCGAAATTCAATCGGCGGGTGCAGAAGGGTTTCTGCCACAGTGTTTCTTTCAGCGGCAAAACCGAAGCGATATGGTTGACCAGCACGGCAATCAACCAACCAAATAGTAAAATGAGCAGTAGGGTCAGGTTCATAAAATCATGCTATCATATCGCCCGCGAAACGGCAAACAATTGCGCGTGCCGATTGACGGATTGCGCCCGCCGTTGTACTATTTCCGCGGAGGGTATTTCCATGCACGGACAACGAAAGGCAGACCACATTCGCATCAATTTGGATGAAGATGTCGGGTTTAAAAATCTCACCACCGGGTTTGAGCAGTACCGGTTTGAGCATAATGCCGTGCCGGAGTTGAATTTGGCGGCGGTGGATACCGGCACCGAGTTTTTCGGCAAGCATTTGCGTGCGCCGCTGCTCATTTCATCTATGACGGGTGGAACGGATGAAGCTGCGCGAATCAACCGGCGGCTGGCGGAGGCGGCACAAACGTGCGGGGTGGCGATGGGGGTCGGCAGTCAACGGGCGGCGCTGGAAGACCCTGCGCTGGCGGCATCATTTGAAGTGCGAAAATATGCGCCCGATATTTTGTTGTTTGCCAATTTGGGAGCCGTGCAATTGAATTATGGCTATGGGGTGGAAGAATGTCGGCGGGCCGTGGATATGGTTGGGGCAGATGCGCTCATTTTGCATTTTAATGCGCTGCAGGAGGCTGTTCAGCCGGAAGGGGACACCGATTTTGCGGGATTGCTGGCGCAGGTCGAAACGGTGTGTGCCGCGCTGGCTGTACCGGTAATTGCAAAAGAAGTCGGCTGGGGTTTTTCGGCGGAGAATGTGCGGCAATTGATGAACGCGGGGGTATCGGCGATAGATGTGGCGGGTGCGGGGGGGACATCGTGGTCGCAGGTGGAGATGTACCGCGCGCCCAGCGAACGTTTGCGGCGGGTAGCGGCAACGTTTGTGGATTGGGGTATTCCCACCGCAGAGGCGGTGGTGTCGGCGCGGCGGGTGGCGCCGGATTTGCCGTTGATTGCCAGTGGCGGGCTGCGGTCGGGGCTGGATGTGGCGAAAAGTATTGCGTTGGGGGCGCATCTCGGCGGGATGGCGGGGCCGTTTTTACGGGCGGCGGTGGATTCGACGGAGGCAGTGGCGGCAGAAATAGACATTGTGCAAACCGAGTTGCGGGTGGCGATGTTCGCGGCGGGGATTGGGTCGGTATCGGCGCTGCGGGGGAGTTCGAAATTGCGGAAAATCGGCAGGTGACAGTTTTTTTCAAAAACGAAAACGCGATTTGACAAAGGACAAAAAGCGTATATAATCCTGCCTCGTTGTCGCGCTGAAAAGCGTCGCAGGATCATTCAAAAAAGCAAACATTCAGCATCGAAATCAGCGCGGTCAATTTGACAAAAGTAGATAGTTTGAGTAAACTATCATGCTTGCGGGGCAATGAAGATTCCCCGTGTCGTGTGAGCCAGCAATGCAGTCGATTGTTGGTTTTTTAATGGGCACATTAACAGTTGAATAGTGAAGGTAAGAGTGCGAGTAAGAAGTAAGTAAGAGTAAGAAGTAAGGAAGAGGACTTCCGTTAAAATACGGAGAGTTTGATCCTGGCTCAGGATGAACGCTGGCGGCATGCTTAACACATGCAAGTCGAACGGGAAGCCTATCTTCGGATGGGTGGAGAGTGGCGAACGGGTGAGTAACACGTAGATGACCTGCCTTAAAGCGGGGGACAACCGTTGGAAACGGCGGCTAATACCCCATGTGTCTGGTGCGATTAGAGTAGTGCTAGGTAAAGGAGCGATTCGCTTTAAGAGGGGTCTGCGGTCTATCAGCTAGTTGGTGGGGTAACGGCTCACCAAGGCGAAGACGGATAGGGGGCGTGAGAGCGCGATCCCCCACAATGGGACTGAGACACGGCCCATACTCCTACGGGAGGCAGCAGTGAGGAATATTGCACAATGGGGGCAACCCTGATGCAGCAATGCCGCG
>JANTHQ010000160.1 GCA_024762375.1 Anaerolineaceae bacterium | reverse complement strand
ACAACTGTCCGTACAAAGTGCGGCGTTTCAACTTCCTCGATTTTAACGATTTTTCGCAATCGCCGTTGCTGTCGATGTTGGAAAACCCCGATGTCACCGTTCGCAGCCGCGGGGTGATGGAAAAATGCACCTATTGCGTGCAGCGCATCAACGCGGCGCGCATCGACGCCAAAAAAGAAGGGCGCGATATTCGCGATGGCGAAATCGTCACGGCGTGTCAGGGTGCGTGTCCCACACAGGCCATTACCTTCGGCGATATCGGCGACCCGAACAGCGCAGTCGCAAAACTGAAAGAAAGCCCGCTGGATTACACCCTGCTCGATGAGTTGAACACCCGCCCGCGAACGACATATCTGGCAAAAGTACGAAATCCCAATCCTGAGTTGGAAGGTGTAGCATAATGCAACGAACTGAACCGTTGAACACACCAATTGAAGCACAACTGGCCGAACCGGTCATCGCTCCCGGGCAAGACTATCGGTCGGTAACACAGAAAATCAGCGAAATTGTGCTGATGAAAAACACCCCGCGCGGTTGGATTGTGGGGTTTGGCATCGCCTTTGCGCTGATGAACGTGCTGCTGGTCAGCATTGGTTATCTGTTTGTGGAAGGCGTCGGAATTTGGGGATTGAACAATCCCGTTGGCTGGGGATTCGCCATTGTAAACTTTGTGTGGTGGATTGGGATTGGGCACGCCGGAACACTCATTTCGGCGATTTTGTTGCTCTTCCGGCAGGAATGGCGCACGTCCATCAACCGTTTCGCCGAAGCGATGACCCTTTTTGCGGTGGCATCGGCGGGGATGTTCCCCTTGCTGCACATGGGGCGACCCTGGTTTTTCTTCTGGCTGATGCCCCTACCGAACACGATGGGCTTGTGGCCGCAATTCCGCAGCCCGCTCGTGTGGGACGTTTTTGCCATCACCACATACGGGTTGGTATCGCTGTTGTTCTGGTATGTCGGTTTGGTGCCCGATTTGGCAACCATGCGCGACAAAGCGTCGAATTTGGTGGTGAAACGAGTTTACGGGATGCTGGCATTGGGTTGGCGCGGCGCAGCGAAACACTGGCATCGCTATCAAAAAACATATTTGCTGTTGGCCGCACTTTCCACACCGCTGGTCATTTCGGTGCACACCATCGTCAGCCTCGACTTTACCGCCGGAATCATTCCCGGCTGGCACTCGACCATGTTCCCCCCGTATTTTGTTGATGGCGCAATTTATTCCGGCTTCGCTATGGTGCTCACGTTGATGATTCCGTTGCGGCGTTTTTACGGCCTGACCAATGTTATCACCCGCCGCCATTTGAACAATATGGCAAAAATTATGCTGGTGACGGGGTCCATCGTTTTTTACAGCTATTTAATGGAAATGTTCTTTGCATGGTACAGTGGCAACGAATTTGAAAGCTTTATGATTTCGAACCGTTTTGGCGGGCCATATGCGCCATTCTACTGGGCATTGCTTTTCTGTAATGCCGTGGTGCCGCAGGCTTTGTGGAGCAGCAAAATTCGGGCGAATGAATTGTTGCTGTGGATTATCGCCATTATTGTGAATGTGGGGATGTGGCTGGAACGTTTCATCATTGTTGTCACCAGTTTGAGCCGCGATTTTCTGCCGTCATCGTGGGATTTGTACATTCCCACCGGTTGGGATTACGCCACTTATATCGGGACGATTGGCCTATTTTTAACCCTGATATTCTTGTTTATCCGGGTGCTGCCGGCTATCTCAATGTTTGAAGTGCGTGAACTGGTTGCAGAAAAAGAAGGGCATTTACCGCATCAGCACTAAATGCGAGAAGGGGATTGCAAAATAATGACGAAAATCTACGGTTTAATTGCAGAATTTGACCAACCGAAACCACTCATCGAGGCCGCGCGCCGAGCAAAAGACGCCGGATACCGTCGCATGGAAGCCTATACCCCCTTTCCGATTGAGGATTTGACGGAAGCACTGGGGCGCAAAGAGTCGAGATTGCCATTCATCGTGTTCCTCGGTGGGGTGGCGGGTGCAATCACGGGTTTTGGCATGCAAGAAATCAGTATGACCCGCCTTTACCCGTATCTCATCGGGGGAAAACCGCTCAGCAGTTGGCCCGCATGGATACCGATTACGTTTGAATTGACCGTCCTTTTTGCGGCATTCACAGCGGTTATCGGCATGATTGCACTGAACGGACTGCCGCAACCGTATCATCCCGTGTTTAACGCGGCCGGTTTCGAACGGGCATCGCTCGATAAATTTTTCTTGGTTATCGAAGCCCGCGACCCGAAATTTGATATGGTTGAAACCCGCCGTTTTTTGGAAACACTCAATCCCGGCAATATCTCAGATGTGTCCCATTCACCCGACGAATCGGCGAGTGAGGACGATTTCAGTGAAGCCACGACTATCGGGGTAGGAAAATGGGAAATTTAATGCAACACGTGCAAGCCGTTTTTGGTTCAAAATTGATAAAAATGATGCTGTTGGTTGTCGCGTTGATGGCGCTCGCCGGATGCAACAACCAGCTCTATGGCGCGCAAATTATGCGCTTTCAGCCGCGATTTGACCCGTTGGAAGAAAATACTTTTTTTGAAGATGGCCGTTCTGCGCGGCCCGCCGTGGCCGATACGGTAGCACGCGGGCAATTGCGACTCGATGAGCAACTGTACACCGGTCGATTTGAAGGCAATTATGCCACAACATATCCGATGCCCATCACGCCCGAAGTATTGCAGCGCGGGCAGCAGCGCTTTGATGTGTTCTGCGCACCCTGCCACAGCCAACTGGGCGATGGGCAGGGAATGGTCGTGAAACGCGGATTTAAAGAGCCGCCCTCATTTCACATTGACCGCCTGCGCGAAGCCCCGCCCGGCTATTTTTTCAGCGTGATGACCAACGGGTTTGGTGTGATGTACAGTTACAAATCGCGAGTGAAGGTTGAAGACCGCTGGGCAATCGCGGCTTATATCAAAGCATTGCAACTCAGCCAGCACGCAGATGTATCGGCCCTTCCGGCGGATGATGTGCAGAAATTAGAGGAACAGTAGAAATGAAGCAGATTACATCATTTGAAGCTCAATTCAATCAAACGCAAAAAATTGCGCTGAGCATCGGAGTTGTCGGTATTTTGGCCTCCATCGTTGGGGCAATCTTCAACAGCGAGCAATTTTTTCAATCATATTTGGTCGGGTTCATCTTCTGGCTGCAAATATCAGTCGGTAGCCTGTTTGTTTTGGCCATCCATTATATGGTCAGCGGGCGATGGGGCGTGGTCATTCAGCGCATTTTAGAGGCCGGCAGTTTGACGTTGCCGCTGATGCTGTTGCTCGCCATTCCATTGCTGTTTGGCCTGCAAACACTGTACGAGTGGGCCCGTCCCGATGCGGTCGCTCACGATGCGCTGTTGCAGCACAAAGCGGCGTATTTGAACGTGCCGTTTTTCGTTGTTCGGGTTTTGGGATACCTGATTATCTGGACGGCGCTGGCATACCTGTATCGCCGCTGGGCGCAGCGTCGAGACGAAAATCGCAGCCCGGAATTGCACCAACGGTTGAAATCGTTCAGTGGGCCTGCGACGGTGGTTCTCGGATTGACGGTTTCGTTTGCGTCGTTCGACTGGATGATGTCGCTGGAACCGCACTGGTTTTCAACCATTTACGGCATTATTTTCGGTGTGGGAGCAGGCGCATCAGCATTTGCTTTTGCCACCATCGTCCTCTCGCTGGTACGCAACGACAAATCGTTTTCCGGCAAACTTCGGCCGCTCCAATTTAACGATTTGGGCAACTTTCTGCTCACTATGGTCGTTTTGTGGGCGTATGTCGAACTGTCACAATTTTTAATCATTTGGCTGGGAAACTTAAAAGAGGAAATCCCGTGGTATATCGCCCGGCAGTCGGGCGGCTGGGGCGGCGTGGCGTTTGTGCTGGTACTTTTCCACTTCGGCTTTCCGTTCCTGTTTTTGCTGTTGCGCAGCAACAAACGGCATTACGGGCGAGTTGCCGCCATCGCTTGGATTATTTTCGTGATGCGCTTTGTCGATTTGTACTGGTTCATCACGCCCGCATTCAAAGAGCATTTTGCACTGCACTGGCTAGATTTGGCTGTGCTGGTGGGTATCGGTGGACTTTGGCTCGCGCTGTTCGTTTCTCAATTAAAGAAACAACCGCTTTTACCGCAGTTTGACCCCCGGATGGAGGAGGAGGTGCCGCATGGACAACCCGCAACAAGCGAATCATTCTAACCAAGAAAATATCGGGCACGAAGAACGAGATGTGTCGGTGGTACCGGTTTTGTGGTTCCTGCTCGGTTTGGCGATATTTTTAATTGCTTCGATGGCTGTGCTGGGTTTCTGGTTCCGCGCAGAAGAAAGCAAGCGCGCCGCAATCGATGCGGCTTCACCGGCTGTGCAGGCTTCGCCGTTGCCGGTTGATGCACCGCGTTTGCAGGCAAACCCCGCTGATGAACTGGTCGAATTTTTGGCATACGAACATGAGATGCTCAGCACGTATGGCTGGGTGGATAAAGATGCGGGCATCGCGCGTATCCCCATCGAACGGGCTATGGAACTGGCACTTGAACAGGGTTTTCCCGTGCGAGAAGGTCAATAGTAATGAACAATCATTGGGGCAGCCGGGTTTTGCTGGCGCTGGCACTGGTTTTGTTTGCCGCATCGATTGCTGTGGCTGACGGGCCGGAGGCTCAAACGCAGAGTGATGCTGTCGCGCAGGTAAGATTCGACCAGAATTTGGGTGCACAAATCCCATTGGATGCCACATTTGTGGACGACACCGGCCGAGAAGTGCAATTGAGCGAATATTTCGGCCAACGTCCGGTGGTGTTTCTGCTATCATACTATCGCTGTCCCAATTTGTGTGGACTGGTTTATAACGGATTTGTTGAAAGTGTGCAGCAAATTGATTTTACCATCGGCAAAGATTTTGATGTGGTGGCACTGAGTATCGACCCCACCGAAGATGCCGCTGCCGCCGCCGCGAAAAAAGCGGAATTGGTGGCAAAATACAATCGCGCCGGTAGCGCCGCGGGCTGGCACTTTTTAACCGGCACCGAGGAACAAATCCGCCGTGTGACGGATACCGCCGGATTTTCGTATGTGTACAACGAAGAGCAAGACCAGTATGCGCATCCTGCCGGTATTGTGATTGTCACCCCGGAGGGGAAAGTTACCCGCTATTTGTACGGATTAAGTTTCCCCGCCAACGATTTGCGATTGGGGCTGCTGGAAGGGTCAGAAAACAAAATTGGGTCGCCGGTTGACCAGATTTTGCTGCGCTGCTTCCATTACGACCCGCAGGCGGGAAAATACACATTGGCCATTATGAACATCATCCGCTTTTTTGGAACGATTACCGCGCTTTCTCTTGCCATACTGATGTTTGTGCTTTTCAAGCGACATAATCCGACCGGCGGTATGACTGCATAACGATGCAACTCTGCAAATAACTCGCGTTACGCAGTTTCAAGTTTGGTGAAAATTAACATTTGAGAATACAGAGTTTTACCCCCTCCCCCT
>JANTHQ010000159.1 GCA_024762375.1 Anaerolineaceae bacterium | reverse complement strand
GATGATTTTTTCGGAACGGCGGTCGCGGCGAAGTTCGCTGTTTATCAGAATGTGATGGATACGCGAAATGAGAAAGTCGGGTTTGTACGGTTTGGTGACAAAGTTGTCGGCGCCATTTTCCAGCGCTTTGATGACATCGGTCAATTCCGAAAGCGCCGTCAGCAGAATGATGGGGATGTGTTTGGTTTCGGGATTGCTGCGCAAATTGCGGCACAGTTCGTATCCGTCCATCTCCGGCATCACAATATCGCTGACAATGAGCGCCGGCTCTTGCTCTGCCACGGCTGCAAGCGCTTGCACACCATCATACGCCACCCGCACACTGAAGCCGTGTTCCTTCAGCAAAAATTTCAAGCCGATTGCCTGCGTGCGGCTGTCTTCAACAATTAAAATATCTGTTCCTGCAAATCTTTGGTCATCGATTGGATCTGTCATAGTGGCCTCCAGCTACTTCTGGGGAAGGAGTTCCCGCAATTTTACAATTATTTGTTCCGGATTATAAACATACGTTGCCCCACCGAGTTTTACCGCTTCGCCGGGCATTCCGAAAACGGTGCTGCTTTTTTCGTCCTGAGCAATGGTGATTGCGCCGGCGTCTTTTAGCTGTTTCAATTCCGCCGAGCCGTCTTTTCCCATTCCGGTGAGCAGGATAGCCAACGTTTGGCGGGCGAAATTGTGTTCCACCAACGAGCGGAAAAAATAGGACACCGACGGACGCACGCTGTGCTCGCGGAGGTCATCCGTCAGCGCGATTGTCCCGTTATGCGCCAGCGCCATCTGTTTTTCATCCGGGGCGATATACACCGTGCCGCCGCGCGGACGTTCGCCGTTTTCTGCCAGTTTCAGCGTCAGCGCACAACTATTCGACAGCCAATCGACCATCCCCCGGGTGAAACCTTTAGCGATATGCTGTACCACAAAAATGGGTGTGGGAAACGACGCCGGCAGCGCCGACAGTATTTTTTGCAATACGATGGGCCCGCCGGTGGAGGAACCGATGGCCACAAATCGCACCATGCCGGGCGACAGCGGCCGTTTTTTCGCCGGGATGGCGACGGCGGGTGCGGCACTTTTGCTGTGGCGGTGAACTTTGGTGTGTGCCGCCTGCTTGACCAAATCCACCAGTTCTGCCGCCATCTGCTGATGGTTCGGGCTGGTCAAACCGCGCGGTTTTTCCATCACCGCCACTGCCCCCACTTCGATAGCTTTGAAGGTTTTTTGAACCTGACTCACATCGTAACTGGCACTGACAATCACGATGGGAGTCGGCACGGTTGCCATAATTTCTTTGGTGGCTTCGTAGCCATCCATTCGCGGCATATGTAAATCCATCGTAATCACATCGGGATGGTACTGCTGGGCAAACTCGACGCCCTGTTTGCCATCGGTCGCCGTCGCCACCACATTAATTTCGCTATCTTGCGACAAAATGAAGCGCAGATAACTCGATGTGACGGCTGAATCATCAACAATGAGAACGTTAATCATATCACCCTACCAATCTTTTTATAATGTCCAACAAATTCGTCTGGTCGAAACTGCTTTTGACCACGTATGCATCCGCCCCGGCATCCACACCGCGTTCGCGGTCTTCTCGCGAACCGAGTGAGGTCACGAGCACTATCGGCAACGTTGCCAACCGTTCATCGGCACGAATTTTTTCCGTCAGTTGAAACCCGTTCATTCGCGGCATCTCAACATCGCTCACCAGCAAATCGAACTGTTCCTGCCGCAGCAGCGAAAATGCGTCTACCCCATCCACCGCCGTTTTAACGCGATATCCCGCCGCCTGCAAAATATTCTGCAACAAACTTCGCGACGTGATGGAATCATCGGTGACCAAAATGTATTTGGGCCCGGAATCGCTTTTTTGTGCCGTTCGGTGCATCTGTGCCCCCGTATTTTTCACCGCCGATTTCAGCAAATCGCTCACATTCAAAATGGGAACCACTGCGCCCGAACCCAAAATGGTCGCACCCGACACATTTCGCACCCGCGACAACTGCGGCCCCAGCCCTTTAACCAGCACTTCCTGCTCGTTGACCACACCGTCCACCACAAAAGCCATTCGCTCGTCGTTGACGGCCAGCACCAGCACCGTCAAACGTTCATCACCGGCAAATGGTTCGGCGCCGGGGAGTTGCAGTGTTTCCGCCAGCGATACCACCGGCAACAGTTCGCCGTTCAGTTGTATGGTTTCTTTATTTTCCACTGTTTTTATTTTCTGCGGGTCGATGCGGGTAACGCGCACCACATTGGCGGTGGGCAAAATGAACCGCCGATTTGCCGCCTGCACCAAAATGCCGCGGAAGGTAGCCATCGTCACCGGCAGGGTAATTTCAAACACCGTGCCGAGCCCCATTGTGCTGGCCACGGCAATTTTTCCGCCCAAATTGTTGATTTTCTCTTTGACGATTGCCATACCCAACCCGCGTCCGGAAATTTCGGTGATGATGGGGCTGGTCGAAAGCGCCGAATGAAAAATGAGCATCTGCGCCGCTTCATCGTCCATCGCGTCGGCTTCGGTTTGGGATAAAATGCCCTGCTGCACGGCTTTGGCTTTTACGCGGGCAACATCGATGCCGCCGCCGTCATCTGCCAGCACAATTTTCACTTTTGAGGCATCGGTTTGGGTAACGGTGAGCGAAATGGTGCCGGTGCGCGGCTTGCCATGCGCTTCTCGAACATCGGGCGGTTCGAGCCCGTGATCCACCGCGTTGCGCACCAAATGGATGAGCGGTGTCCGCATCTCTTCCAAAATGCGGCGGTCAATTTCGATGTGGGCGCCGTTAATTTCCAGCGACACTTCTTTTTGCTGTGCCCGCGCCAAATCGCGCACCATTTTGGGAACCATATCCAGCAGCAGCGAAAACGGGTGCAGCAAAATCTGTTTCATATCATCCAGCAAGCCATCAACCATCACTTCCAGCGAGCGAGTCGATTGGTGCACGCGCCGCGTCATTTGCGACACATTCGCCGCCAGCGCATCGAGTCGCCCGGTATTGAAGGTGGTAAACGCCATCAAATTTTCAAAACTCCGGGAAAATTCTTTCGGCGCACGAGCCGATACCTGCCCGCCCGGTTTTGCCAGTGCGCGTGCATCCGGTTCAACTTTTTTCCATTCTTTTTGCCAAATGGAGAGAAACATCTGCATTTCGCGGAGGTCGCTGAGCTGCTGGTACAAGCCCAGTTTTACCGACAGCATCTCTTCCACCTGCAGCATCAAGGCGTCTAATTTGCTGACGGCGATACGAATCGTGTCATCTGCCGCCGTTTTTGAGTGCGATTTTTTGGCGGCAGACGGTTTTTTCGCGGCAGGGGACGATGCCGGTTTGGGCGCGGGTTTCGGTTTTGGCGGTGGGGGCGCAACCGGTTCCGGCGCGGGTTCGGGTTCGGGGACAGATTGAGCCGCCGGAGCCGGTTCGGGTTCCGGGTTGGGTTTTTGCGGGGGTGGCGCGCTATCGGAAAATTCGCCGTTTTCGATTTTCTCCAGCGCTTCAATCAGTTCGGTAACTTCCGTGTCGCCTTCGCCGCTGTCAGATTCCACCAATTCGGTGACCACATCCAGCGTGCGGTGCAACACGTCATACGCCCCCGCCGAAAGGGTGATGGCTTCGCGTTTGCAGGCGGCAAAAACGCTTTCCATCGCCTGGCACAACTGCTCGATGTCTGCCATATCAACAGCGCGTGCCGCCCCCTTCAAACTGTGCGCCTCGCGGAAAATCTCTTCCACCAGTGCCGGTTTTTCCGCCGGGTCAACTTTTTCCAGTTTTAATAAACCGTTGGTCAGCGTTTGCAGATGCTCGCGGGCTTCGATGCGGAAAGTTTCGAGTAATTCCTGCAGAAACGCTTCGCTGTTAAAATCCATAGCCTGTTGCCGTGTGAACCGAAACTATAACCGATATTGAGTGAACATTTCCTGAATGCGGGTTGCCAGCCGTTCCAACTCTTGGGCAGACATTTCCAGTTGACGCGCACCTTCGACATTCTGCTCGCTGGCTTCTTTGATGTTTTCCATCGCCGTGGAAACCTGTTCTACCCCGACGAGTTGCTCTCGGCTGGAGGCGGAAATCTGCACGGCGGCTTGGGCGGCTTCGTTGACGTGCTGTGCCAGTTTTTCGATGGCTTCGCCGGTTTCGATGGACTGCTGCTTGCCTTTTGCCACCCGTTTTGAACCTTCTTCGGTGGTCATCACCGCTTTACTGGTTGCCCGTTGCAGGTCATTCAAAATGGATTGCACCTGCACGGTAAACTGTTTCGATTGCTCGGCGAGAGATTTGATTTCTTGTGCCACCACCGCGAACCCTTTGCCCTGCTCGCCGGCTTTGGCGGCTTCGATGGCGGCATTTACCGCCAGCAGATTCGATTGTTCCGCCAAATCTTCTACCGCCGAAATGATACCGCTGATGGTTTGCCCCTGCTCGCTCAAATGGACAATGCTGTCTGCGATGGTTTCAATATGCGTGTCGATTTCTTCCATTTCCGCCAGCGTTTTCTCCATAGCCTGCAATCCGTTCTGCGACACTCGTGTATTTTCTTGTGCTCTTTCGGCAACAGCACCGGCGCGGTCGGCGGTTACTTCGGCGGTTTGGCGCAATTCCGCCACAGTCGCGGTGGTTTCGGTAACGGCAGACGCCGTTTCGCTGGCACTGGCGGCCAGTTCGGTAGACGTGGAAATCAGTTGGCTGGCCGACGATGACAGAATCGCCACCCCGTTCATCAGTTCGGACGTTTGACGGCGCAGATTTTCCAGCATCGTTTGCAGGGCAATCCCCAATTCATCATCGTCAGAGCGGGGGGTGAACGAAATGCTCAAATCGCCCTCGGCTATCCGGCGGGCAACTTTCACCGTCGTGCGGATACTGGCAACCAATTCTTCCAGCGTGCGACTGAGCGCACCGAATTCATTTTGCTGTACCGACAGTTTCGACACATCGATATCCACTCGTCCCGCTGCCATTTCTCTCAGCGCACGCGCCAAATAACCGATTGACTTTACCATCCCCTGAGACGTGCTCCAGCCAATGATAAACGCCAAAATCGCCAGCAACAGCATCACCATCACCAAAATCTGCGTGGTTTGGGTGGTGATACGCTGCGCGATAACAGCTTCGCTTTTAAAAAGAGCGTGTTTGGTCTGGGCGATAGATTCGGCGTGCTGCAAAAGCTGTGGGCCGATTTCGTTCATATGCGCAATCAGTGTGTCTTTTTCTTCTATCGTCGCGCGAATATCCTGCACGCCCTGCATATAGGCGTTCGCCGCAGAGCGTGCCGCTGCCGCCAATGATTGTTCGTCGGCTGTTTGCAGCGAGGGCTGCAACATCTCGAACGCATCCTGCATTTTAGAAAAGTGCTCCCGGGCATCATCGAAATACCGGTTGTTCTCGGTATCGATATAGCGCGCGGTACTGCGCGAGAGCATCAGCCAGTGCATTATCACATCCCCCAAAGCATTCAAACTGGCTGTATCGCCCTCTTCTGCCATCATTGTGCGCAGCGCCCCAATTTTCTCTTCCATAACGGGCGATTGCGAATCCAGCACGCCGGAGACCGTTTCATTCTGA
>JANTHQ010000158.1 GCA_024762375.1 Anaerolineaceae bacterium | reverse complement strand
CCGTTGTATGCGTGCCCCCAATTGTACCAGTTTCTTTTCGATGTGTTCATAACCGCGGTCAATCTGGCGGATATTTCGGATGGTGGACGTGCCTTTTGCGGCGAGTGCTGCCAGCAGCAACGCCATTCCCGCGCGGATATCCGGGCTGGAAATGCCCTGCCGTTCAGCGTGCAATGGGCTGGGCCCCTGCACCACCGCCCGATGCGGGTCGCACAGGATGATGCGCGCGCCCATTGCAATCAGTTTATCCACAAAATAGAGACGGCTCTCGAACATTTTCTCATGGAATAGCACGGTGCCATTTGCTTGTGTGGCGACCACCAGCGACACGCTCATCATGTCGGCGGGAAAAGCCGGCCACGGCGCATCTTCAATTTTCGGTATCATCCCCCCGATATCCGGTTTGATTTCGAGTGGCTGGTCAGCGCCGACGAAAATATCATCCACCCGGATTTCCGGGTTCACTCCCAATTTATTGAAAACGAGCAGTGGCATGCGCATATGATGCGGCGCGGCGTTTTTTATCAGGATTTCGCTGTGAGTGACCGCCGCCAAACTGATGATGCTGCCCACTTCCAGATAATCTGCACCGAGCGTGAACTCCGCGCCGTGCAGACTCGCTACCCCGTGAATGGTCAGCACATTCGAGCCGATGCCTTCGATGCGCGCGCCCATTTTGTTCAATAGCAGACACAATTCTTGCACGTGCGGTTCGCTGGCGGCATTCCACAAAGTGGTTGTGCCGTCTGCAAGCACGGCGGCCAAAATGGCATTTTCAGTGCCGGTGACGGAAGCTTCGTCCAGAAGATGGTCGGTGCCAACCAGTTTTTTGGGGACAGATAGCGAAAATTCGCCATTGTGCTGGATAGTTGCCCCCAGCGCTTGCAGAACCAGCAGGTGGGTGTCGATGCGCCGCCGTCCGATTTGGTCGCCGCCGGGTGCGGTAAGGGTGATTTTCCCCATACGGGCTAACATGGGGCCAATCAATACCAATGCTCCCCGGATTTGGCTGAAAAGTTCCGGATTGGGCATCGTCTTTTTTACGGTAGCGGCTCGCAGCGAAACGCTATGGGGCGAGTGCTGTGTCACATCCACGCCGAGGTCGGCCATAATCTCCAGCATGGTGCGCACGTCGCCGATATCGGGTAAATTGTGCAGTGTGACCGGTTCATCGGTGAGCAGTGCAGCTGCAATTAAGGGGAATGCAGCGTTTTTGTTGCCGCTGGGGATGTATGTTCCCGCCAGTGGATAGCCGCCTTCAATAACAAATTCTGACATAAGTTGCTCCCTGTGTGGTGCGCGTCGATGCGCTATGTTGATATTGTACCAACCCTGCTCAATGTGGCAAACAGCCGCTTTCACGTTAGGCATCATCCTGCGGGTGCGGGTAGGTTACCACAAAATATAGGGAAATCGGTCGAATGATGCACTATATATAGTATCTGTTTCCACGAAATCCGGTTGGTGGTGCATTTGGGAAAGCGCCGAAAACATGGTATAATTTCTTGATTATATTTTATCTTTTTTGGTGTTGGTTTTATGGGCGCAAAAGCAACAAAAACCCATCAAAAAGGCAACGGATTTTAGCAGGAGTTTATCTGTGGCAGAACAAAATACGCAGCAATACGGTGCGGAAAATATTCAAGTGTTAGAGGGATTGGAGGCAGTTCGCCGTCGCCCGGGTATGTACGTTGGCGGCACAGACGATAAAGCACTGCACCATCTGGTTTACGAGGTGGTGGACAATTCCATCGATGAGGCGCTTGCCGGGCGCTGCGATACCATCACAGTGACCATCCATCCCGATGAGAGTGTGACGGTGGTGGATAACGGCAGCGGCATTCCGGTGGAACCGCATCCCGAAAAGAAAATTTCAACCCTGCAACTGGTGCTCACATCTCTGCACGCGGGGGGCAAATTCGACAACAAAGCGTATAAAGTTTCGGGCGGGCTGCACGGTGTGGGCGTCAGTGCAGTTAACGCGCTGAGCGAATGGCTGGTGGCAGAAGTGCGACGCAATGGCTATCTCTACCGCCAGCGCTTCGAGCGTGGTCTCGCCGTGACGGATGTGGAGCAAGTTTCGCCGCTGGAAAACCCCGCCGAAACCGGCACGAGCATCACCTTCAAATATGATGAAACCATTTTCCGTGACGTGGAAGGACTGAACTTCCATACACTTTTACAGCGTTTCCGTGAAATGGCGTTCATCACCAAAGGGATAAATTTGACGCTGGTGGACGAGCGCACCGATCCCCTTACCGAGCACAGTTTTTATTTTGAAGGTGGATTCGCGTCATTCGTGCGGTATCTCAACCGGAACAAAAAATCGCTGCACGGTATCATCGCCGGTGAGCGAGATGTGGATGATATGACGGTGGAAGTGGCATTCCAGTATACCGATGCCTATACCGAAAATATTTATACATTTGCCAACACAATCTACACTCCCGATGGCGGGACACACCTTACCGGTTTCCGCACAGCACTCACGCGCAGCATCAATGATTATGCGCGAAAAAACAATCTATTGAAAGAAACCGATGGCAACTTCTCCGGCGACGATATCCGTGAAGGATTGACAGCTATCATCTCCATCAAACATCCCGACCCACAGTTTGAAAGCCAAACAAAAGTAAAGTTGATGAATACCGATGTGCGTTATGCGGTTGAGGCGGTTGTGGCTGATATTACGATGGTGTATCTGGAAACACATCCGAAAGCCGCCAAAGACATCGTCGAAAAATGCCGCACATCGGCGCGGGCACGCGAAGCCGCCAAAAAAGCGCGCGATTTGGTCATCCGCAAAAGTGCGCTCAGTTCGATGGCGCTGCCGGGCAAACTCGCCGATTGCTCCGAGCGCGACCCGTCCCGGTCGGAATTGTACATCGTCGAAGGTGACAGCGCAGGTGGCAGTGCCAAAATGGGGCGCGACCGCCGTTTTCAGGCAATTTTACCCCTGCGCGGGAAAATTCTCAATACCGAACGCGCCCATTTGGATAGAATTTTGGGCAACAACGAAGTGCGCGCATTCATCACCGCACTGGGCACGGGTATTGGCGATAGTTTCAACCCCGATGACCTGCGCTATCATCGCATCATCATCATGACCGATGCTGACGTGGACGGCGCGCACATCCGAACGCTGCTACTCACATTCTTTTTCCGTTACATGCCAGAAATCATCGAGCGCGGGCATTTGTACATCGCCCAACCGCCGCTGTATGCGATCACCCATAAAAAACAGACGCATTACGCTTTTTCCGACGCCGAACGTGACCAAGTTTTGCAATCACTCAATGGCGACAAATACCATGTTCAGCGGTATAAAGGTTTGGGCGAAATGAACCCGGAACAACTGTGGGAAACCACCATGAACCCTGAAAGCCGGGTACTGTTGCAGGTGTCCATCGAAGATGCCGCCAGCGCCGATAAGACATTTGACATGCTGATGGGGAATGTTGTGCTCCCACGCAAGCGATTCATACAAACGCATGCCAAAAGCGTGCAGAATCTGGACGTGTGATCGGATAAGCCGCTGCTCGTCACATTACCCGGAGACGAGGGTGGTTTTTACAGATTGCTGAACTTTCGCGTTGGGCAAAAAATCTGATGTAACCCGGCTCAGGGTGGTCGCGTTCGGACTGATAATCAACTGCACTGCGTCACGCTCAAGCCCGCGGGCAATGAGATTCTCCCAAAACCGTGCCCACACCTCTTCACTAAGTGTATCAGCCAACTCATAATGAAATAAATCCAAATGGCGATTAGGCCATACCGCTTGCGCCGATAGCAGTACGCGTTGTTGGCGTAAAATGGTGGTTTGCCTTTTTTTGTTGCCGGTTTTGTCCGGCTGATGAACCACCGGCACATTTGTCAGCGTGTGGTCAACCACTAGAATCGGTGGAGTTTCGAACACGGGGCGGTTTCGCCAGTGGCGGGAAGTGCCACCGACCGTTTTCCCCCCCGGCGATGCCCCGCGCAACATTTCGACCCCCACTCTGATGCTGTGATATGCGTTGGCGATGATAGTTAATGTCCACCAAACGAAAAAAACAACCACCATAATTTGGAAATACCGCCACCATCGACCGAAAAAATTGCGTAATGCGATGCCCAGCGTGCTGATGTCGCCGGTAATGCCCGAGATTGCATCAGATAGAGCTGTGATGCCGGAAAAACTGGCGGCTATATCGGGTAATATCGGCAACGTTAGATTTATTTCCGGCAGTTCTCCGGGGCAAACGGGACACCAATTCCACAAATCAATCACGGCGCGCACCGGAATGAGAATCACGCTCAAAGCCTTCAGAATGCCGTCGAGCACTTTTTTGATTTCGTCAAAAGCGTCGCCCAGCCCGCCGAGTGCCTGTTGCACAGTTTTAATGCCGTCAGAGAATACGACCATTTTGGCAGAAATGCTGCTGAGTCCGGCGGTGATTTCGGGGTCGGCGCGGAAATCAAGCACCATAAAATAGAGAAAAAAACCGAGGATGAGCATTACAATTAATGGGGCGAATGGTTTTAAAATAAACATCACACCGGCAACCTGTCGGAAGCGAATTTTTCGCACCGCTGCCGCCAATTTTTGGATTTTGGCACTGAATCGACGCCAGATAATTTTAGATAGAGCCTCTTGTTGCATGGTCAATACTCCTTCAGCCTGTTACGGTTGGGCTAAAACAATGATGAGCTGTGGTTGACTTTCGGGGCCGACAAACGATTCAAAAACGCGGGTGCCATCGTTGGTGATGTATCCGCGCAGCACTTGCACGCTCCAAAAATATCGTCCTGGTGGTAACGGTGCAAAAAATTCGTGGGCATCGGCGGCTTCCCAAGCAACATATCGCGAGGCTGGCTGCCCGTCCGGACGGAGTTTTATGTCGAAAAACTCATCAGCGGCCAATGTGCCATTCCAAAACCACTCCAAAAGGATGCGGCGATTTTGAACAACGTTTATGCCGGCACGCGGCCCGGTGATGATTGGCGCAACCGTGTATGGGTCGGGTGTGGGCGTGGCGATATTTTGTGTGGCGGTGGGGGTCACTGTGGGTGTTGGCGGTGGCGATGGCGTTTGAGACGGTGTGGGACTGGGGGTTTGGGTGGGTGGTCGGTTGGTGGGGGTAGATTGAATGGTCGAAGTGGCTGATGGGAGCGGTTGTGGGGTATTGGTTGCGGTGGGCGTGGAAGTGCCGGTGCTCGTGGGGGGGCTGGTTTCGGTGGGAACAGCAGCAACAGTTGGCGTTACGGTTGTTCGACTGCGGGCGAACAGTAAAAACGCTAGCACGATGAATAATAAAATGAGAAGCCGCTGCCGAAATTGGTTTACGGGTTTGCCGGTTTGGGGCGATGAGCTATGTGCTGGCACTGGCGCTCCTGTTGCCGATGATAGACCTCGCTTGTTGAATCCACGTCTCCGGTTCGATTTTTTGCCATTCCTCTACTGCCGCAATTTCTGCGGCGCGAGCCGGCGTCATCTCCGCCAGTTCGGCGAAGGTATAAATGCCGGACGCATTGAATCGAGCGGCGATAACCGGACCGATGCCGGTAATCTCTTCGAGCGGGTCTTGGTCTTCAACAAAAACGCGGGTGACA
>JANTHQ010000157.1 GCA_024762375.1 Anaerolineaceae bacterium | reverse complement strand
CTTTATCTGCACCATCCGGCTGAAAATCACCCACATCGCTGCCGGTAACCGCCGTGCGCAGCGCGCTAGAAACCTGTGCCGCCGACAGCCCCAAATCCGACAATCGCTGGCGGTCGAGTTTGATTTTCGTTTCCGGCGTTCGCACGGCATCGTTATTCACCACATCCACGGTGTTCGGCGTGGTGCGGATAATTTCTTCCACCTGTTTCGACAGGTCAATCAGCACATCGGGGTCGGGGCCGTAAACCTGCAAACTGACCCCCGTTTCCATCCCGCCAACCAACCCGGCTGTATCCACCGAGACGGTCGCATCCGGAATTTGAGATACCACCGGGCGGAGTTCATCCACCACTTGGCGCAGCGTGCGGTCGCGGTTATTTTTATTCACAACCTGCACAAAAACCGATGCAACATTACTGCCACCGGAACCCCCGGAAAACACCGAGCCACTGCTGCCGCCACCGACACGGGTCAGAATACTGACCGTTTCGGGAACATTTTGCAGCACCAGCTGCTCCACCTGCCGCGAAACATCATCGGTAGCATTGAGGGTGGTTCCCGGCGGCATTTCAATGTTGACGGTAAACTGCCCGTCGTCTTCCTGCGGGGTAAATTCAAACCCAATTTGCGGGAAGAGCAAAAATGATGCGCCCAAAACGGCAAACGCGATAATTAACGTCAGCAATTGCGTCCAGGCATTATACAGCGATAGCGAAATCACTTTCCCGTACTGATTCGCCAAAAAGTCGAACCCGCGTTCCCAGCCGGCGGTAAATTTGTCCCAGAGCCAGCCAACCGGTTTGAAAAGTTTTCCGAAAAATCCGGCAACGCCCCGCCGTGCAGTTTCCGGAAACCGCTCGTCTTTCATCCAATATGCCGCCAGCATCGGCGTCAGCGTAAACGACATCAACAGCGAGAAGAGTGTCGCCGTGGCGATGGTGATACCATACGAGCGGAAAAACTGCCCGACGATGCCGCTGGTAAAAGCAACCGGCACATATACCACCACATCCACCAGCGTGATGGCGACCGCTGCGCCGCCGATTTCCGCACGCCCGTCGATGGCGGCTTGTTTGGGGTCTTTTTTCATCTTTAAATGCCGCTCGATATTTTCCAGCACCACAATCGAGTCGTCCACCAAAATACCGATGATGAGCGTCAGCGCCAGTAATGTCAGCACGTTCAATGTAAAACCGAGCGCCCACATCACCAAAAATGTCGACAACAGAGAGGTGGGGATTGCCAGCAGTACAATAAACGTGCTGCGAATGGTATGCAGGAAAACCAGCATCACCAGCCCGGTGACCAAAATGGCGAGCACCAAATCTTCTTCCACTGAATTCACGGAATTTTTGATGAATCCGGAATCATCGCTGACGATGACCGCTTTCGCATCGCCCGACAACTGTTCATTCAGCGTGTCTAAACGTTTGCGAACCGTGTCTGCCACATCAATCACATTGGCATCGGTGGCTTTGATTACACTGATGACGACCGTTTCTTGGCCGTTGTATCGCTGCACAATCGAACGGTCTTCAAACGTATCTTCCACTGTGGCAACATCGCGCACATACACCAGCCCGCCGGTGTCGCTGTTGGCGAGCGCCGGTGCGCCACCGCCCGCACGGGGATTGAAACCGCCGGACAGCACCATATTTTCAATTTCCGTCAGCGACTGGAAACTGCCTTCGGAGCGGATGCTGCTTTTGTTGCGCCCTTCCTCCAGTGTACCAATGGGGAACGTGAGATTGTTGATGGCAAACGTTTGGTTTACAGAGCTGATGGGTAAATCGTATGCTGTGAGTTTATCGGTATCCAGTTTTACAGCGATAATCCGGTCGCGGCCGCCGGCCACCGACACCGATGCCACCCCGTCCACCGATTGCAGCGCGGGTTTGATGGTGTCTTTGGCAATTTTGAACAATTCATCCTGCGATTGCGAACCGCTCAAAATGATATTCATAATGGGAATGGCGTTGAAATCCGCTTTCACAATTGACGGTTCCAGCGCATCATCAGGTAGATTGCCTTTGATAGTCGCCACCTGACGTTCTACATCAATGGCCGCCTGATTGCCGTCAACATTATCGTTGAAAGCAATCACCACAAATCCCAAACTCTCGTTGGAAACCGACTGGATATAGTCCAACCCGGCAATACCGGCGACCGCATCTTCAATCGGTTTAACCACCTGGTCTTCCACATCTTGCGGTGACGCACCTGGGTAAGCCACCACCACCGATACAATTGGGAAATCAACCGCCGGAAAGCGGTCAACCTTCATCAGAGTAAATCCACGCCAGCCCAAAACAGCCAGCGCGACAATCATCATTAAAACGGTCAGAGGACGTCTGACCGACAATCGGGTTAGTTGTTCCATGAAATGCCTCCGGCTATTGCTGCCGTGCGGTAATGGTAATCTTTGCGCCGTCAGACAAATTGTTCAGTCCTGCGGTGACGATGGTTTCACCCACCGACAGCCCGTCGGTAATTTCGATATTCCCATCATCGACCAACCCGGTTTTTACCGGGCGGAGCATCACGGTTTGTTCATCGGCAGACACCACATACACAGCCGGTTGCCCATCCACATCGACAACCGCCGAGCGAGGAATCAGAATAACGTTGGCGTGTTCGTCGAGTAAAATTGCCACGGTGGCAAACATACCGGCGCGTAATTTTCCGCCCTCATTTTGTACGCCCACATCAGCCGAAAATGTATGGCTGGTGGTGTCGGCGGCGGGCGCAATGGATTCCACAAATCCGGGAAAATCTTCGCCGGGATAAGCGGCTACTTTCAGCGCGGCGGGTTGAGCTTCATACACCTGCGAAATTTGATTTTCGGGAATTTCGATTTTGACCTTCAAATCTTTGGAAATGAGTTTTACCGCCGGTAATTGCGGGCCGCCAACCGCGCCCACGGTGGCATATACTTCGGCAATCACACCATCGAACGGGGCACGCAAAATGACATTATCTACCTGATATTGCGCCAATGCCACCACTCCCTCGGCTTGAGAGACGCTCGCTCGTGCCAGCGCATAATCTTCATCGGTAAAAGGGTCTTCTGCCAATTTCAGATTCAATTCTGCCTGACGAACAGCAGCGCGCAGTTGTGCCAATGTGGTGCTGTCGGGATTTTCTTGCATATCATAGGCGGCCTTCGCGGTTTGGTATGCGATGGTAGCCTGCTCCAATTGCAGGGCTTGCGGGGTCATGCTCGCTTGCCCCGCCCATTTAATTTTGTCGTATTGTGCTTGCGCCAGTCGCAAAGCCGCTTCTGCCTGTGCCAACTGCGCAGCTGCGATGGTACGTTCATCGTCGGTTAACGTGGTGACGCCTTCCATTTGCGCTTGAGCGGCTTCAAGCCCCACCCGTGCCATCTCGATTTGCTCTTGGCGCGGGCCGTTCAGCATTTTTTGCAGATTCGCTTGCGCCACAGTCAGTCCGGCTTCTGCTTGTTTCAGTTGAGCGCGGTATGTGGTGTCTTCGATACGCAAAATGGGGTCTCCGGCGCGAACTTCGTCGCCCGCTTTAACCATAACTTCCTCAATCGCGCCCGAAACGATACTCACCAGCGATAGGCTGGTTTCCGGTTCCAAATCGCCCGTATAATTGAGAATGTTTG
This sequence comes from Anaerolineaceae bacterium, assembly GCA_024762375.1. GTDB lineage: Bacteria > Chloroflexota > Anaerolineae > 4572-78 > 4572-78 > JANTHQ01. Next base: position 1,967 of record JANTHQ010000157.1, on the reverse strand, counting down.
CGATGTTACCGGTGCTCACATTTGCCACTTCAACCGCAACCGGGGGAACATCGGGCACGGTTACTTGAGCTGCCGGTGCAGCTTGCGCTGCGTTGCACCCCGAAATTACAATAGCCAGCAATGCTATCGCCAATAATGTAAAAGGTGTTTTGTTATGCATAAATCACTCCGAATATGTTGAAAATAGTGATGGATTTGCGTTTTCTTGATTTTTCACGAATTCAATGGGGTCAGCGGCAAACGATTGAAGCCATGTTTTGGCTTGTGCCAGCGTTGTTTGCTGCGCCGAAGAAGCTTTCTTCAAAATAATCAGCAAAATTTCATCGAGGATGTTCTCAAGTCTGTCCAAATCTTCATCGGGTAACCCGTAAAACGATATGGGACGCATATCGCCAAGTTCGCAATCGACACGCTCAATGAGGTCGGCGCCCGCAGTTGTAGCTTCAACCAACACAACCCGGCGGTCAGCGTCGCTGCGGGTGCGCTGGACAAGTCCCATTTTTACCAACCGATTCACAATACCGGTCATCGTGGGGGCGTCTTGCAGTGTCACTTTTGCCAGTTGTTGCATCGTGGCGGGTTGCCGGTGATGTACCAGTGCCGCCAGCGTGACGAATTGGGGTTGGGTTAACCCGTATCGCTGCAAATATCCCACAAATTGTTTCATGCCCAGCCACATCAGGGTAAACATTTGCTGGTGTACCTGACGCACACGCAGGTCTTTGGGATTCATGGTTGTTTTCGACATAATTTTCCTTTAACAATAGTTTGCGACAACAAATATTACGAAGCGAAAGTATAGCCCGATGACAAAGAATGTCAAATCGGGCGACAATAGATTTTTGAAGTTTTGGAAAACAGCCGCTTATCGGGGTTTTTCGTCCGCCGGAATATCTTTCCAGCGGGGATTTTGGGCGTCACGCGGCGAGAGGATGGGATTTTCCGCACCCCATGGCACGCCGAGGTCGGGGTCGTCCCACGCCACGCCGTGTTCGTCCGAACCGTCATAATAATTATCCACCAGATAGGTCAATGTGGCATCGGTGAGGGCGTAAAACCCGTGCGCCACCCCAACGGGAATGAACACGCCCATCTGGTTGTCGTCGCCGATTTCCAGCGTTTGGGTCGCCATAAATGTGGGCGAATCGGGGCGTAGGTCGCACAGCCCGACGCGAATTGTGCCGCGCGGGACGTACCAGTAATCAACTTGATGGTGGTGGAAATGCAATCCGCGCAGCACGCCCGCTTTCGAGTCGGAGCGGTTGGTTTGGATTTTGTCCCAACTGCGCTGGGGAAACCATTCGGTGCGGAAGGTTTCGATGAACCGTCCGCGCTCATCCGCAAAGGCTTTGAGGGTCACAAGTTGCACATCTTTAATTTTGGTTGATTCGGTAATTTCGGGCATGGGGGTCTCCACGTTTCAGGTTTCAAGTTTAAAGTTTCAAGTTATCAGCCGTCAGTGGTCAGCGAATGACAAAGGACAAATGACCAATTTCTAATCGCCACTTATCCGCCTCACTTCCGCGCGAAGTTTCTGCAGTTCCGCCGAGGTGGGTTCGACCTTTTCCGCTTCGTTGAGGGCGCGTGCCGCCAGTTCGGGGCGGTGGATGTTCAGATACGCGACCGCCAGTGCAAACCAGTAGCCAACATTGGCAGGATGTTTCGCAGCGGCGCGGCGCAGATGAAGGACGGCTTTGCCCCACTGTCCGGCACGGGCATAATCCCGCCCGGATAAATACAGGGACGCGGCTTCTTTCACGCCGGAATCCACAGTGAATTTTAGCCGAGTTTCGTCAAATGAAAAATCCTTCCATAGGTTGAAGGTAATCAGCAATTGAAACAGTGCCACCGCCACCCCCGTGCCACCGAGAAATTTCACCCAGCCCGCACCAAAAACAATGCCGGCCAAACTGGCTACCAGCACCATGCCCGCATTGAGCAGATAGAGCAGGTGTCCATACGGCACG
>JANTHQ010000156.1 GCA_024762375.1 Anaerolineaceae bacterium | reverse complement strand
GGTCAACAAACTGGCGAATGCACTGCTCGGTATTGGCATCGGCAAGGGGAGCAAAGTTGCCACTATTTTGGGCAACTCGCTGGAACTGCTGGAAATTTACTGGGCAGTGGCGAAAATCGGCGCAGTGGCGGTGCCGCTCAGCCCGATGATGCGCGGCAAAGGGTTGATAACCCTGCTGACCGATTCCGACACCGAAATTGTGTTCACCGATGCGACGTTTGCCCCGCATCTCGATGCCGTCCGCACCGAGTTGACCATCCCCGCCGACCGCTATTTTCTGGCGGATGATGCCGGATTACCGGGCTATCGCAATTATCACGATTTGACCGCCCCCGCCGCCGACACGAATCCCGAAGGCATCGAAATTTCCGGCGATGACCCGTACAACATTATGTACAGCAGCGGCACAACCGGCTTGCCGAAAGGCATCGTGCTCAGCCATTTTGTGCGGGCGCAGTATTGCACGCTGTACAGCATCGCCTACCGGATGACCCCCGAAAGTGTGGTGTTGCACACCGGCTCGCTGGTGTTCAACGGCGCATTTTTAACACTGATGCCCGCGTTTTATCTGGGCGCAACCTACATTCTGCACCGCAAGTTTGACGCCGAAGCGTTGATTGAAACGGTGGCGCGGGAAAAAGTCACCCATATCAAAATGGTGCCGTCTCAAATTGTAGCGATGCTCAACTCGCCCGCGTTTGACCCTGCGAAAATGCAGTCGCTGGAAATGGTGGGGACAGTGGGCGCGCCGCTCCACATGGAACACAAAGAGCGGCTGTTCGCCGCACTGCCGGGTCGATTTTATGAACTTTACGGGTTGACCGAAGGTTTTATGACCATTTTGGACAAAACCGACTACCCGCGCAAGCCGATGTCGGTGGGGCGGCCGCCGCAGTTTTTCGAAATGCGCATTGTGGATGATGACGGCAACGATGTGCCGGTCGGTACGGTGGGCGAAATTATCGGCAAAAGCCCGCAACTGATGACCGGCTATTACAAACGCCCCGATTTGACCGCCAAAGCGATGAAAGACGGCTGGCTCTATTCCGGCGATTTGGGGTATGTGGATGAAGACGGCTTCCTCTTTTTGGTGGACCGCAAAAAAGATATGATTATCTCCGGCGGGGTGAATGTGTACCCCAAAGATATTGAAGAACTGATTGTGACCCATCCCGCTGTGCGTGAAGCCGCCGTGTTCGGTATTCCCAGTGAAAAATGGGGCGAAACGCCACTCGCCGCCGTGATTCTGCATCCCGGGAAAAATATTTCGCCGGAAGAATTGCGCGATTGGATTAATGAGCGGGTGGAAGCGCGTTTCCAGCGTGTGCATGAAGTCGTCATCCGCGATGATTTTCCGCGCAGCGCCGCCGGAAAAACCCTCAAACGCCTCATGCGCGATGAATACTGGGCTGGCCGGGACGTGAAGATTTAGTGAAAAATGAATAATGAATAGTGAAAAATTAGCGTTTCGCAAGACTGATTACTTTAACGGAGATGACAATGACCACAGTTGAATTTTTTGCAAGTATCGCATTCATCATTACAGATGTGCTTGCTGTTTTTAGTGTGATTGGTTCAGGAATTGTTGCGTTAACAGCAGTGATTGAATTTTTCACCCAAAAACAAATTCAGTTACCACAGCAAATTCTGATTTGGGGATTTGGTGGGGTGATTTTCGGTTTCGTTGGCTTTTTTCTGTTGTTGATGTCTGACTATATTGGAAAACCGGTTGGCGTAGTGTTCCGGTTGCCTTTCGGAACAATTGGGATTCTGTTGACAATTTCTCTGGTATTGCTTCTTGTTCGGGTGGCGATCCGGACGCAAGTTTCTGAAACACAAGCGAGGACAGCAAGCAGAAAAAACCGATGACAAATGACGAGTGACCAAAAACCATTCCTACGCATCACGTTTCAGCAAATGACAAAGGACAAATGACGAATGACCAACATCTCGCTCAACGGCGAAAGCCTGACCATTGACCAGGTTGTCGCCGTGGCATACGGCAATCCCGGCGACCCCGCCGTGCAACTGACCCCCGCCGCCGAAAAAGCCGTCGCTCGCGCGGCGGAGGCGGTGCAAACCTTGCTGGCGCGGGGTGAAATCGCCTATGGCATCACCACCGGATTTGGCGCGTTTAAAGACCGCATCATTTCCCCCGATGACGTGGAAACACTCCAGCGAAATATCATTGCCAGCCATGCGGTGGGCGTCGGCGACCCTTTCGACATTCCCACCACCCGTGCCATCATGCTCATTCGCGCCAACACGCTGGCGCGCGGACACTCCGGCATTCGACTGCAAACCCTGCAAACCCTGCTCGATATGCTCAACGCGGGCGTGCATCCGGTTATCCCGCAGAAAGGTTCGCTGGGCGCCAGCGGCGACCTCGCCCCGTTGGCACATATGTCGCTGGTGCTCATCGGCGAAGGGGAGGCGGAATATCGCGGCGAAATTCTGCCCGGTGCGGAAGCCATGCGGCGCGCGGGCATCGCCCCGGTCACGCTGGCGGCAAAAGAAGGGCTGGCGCTCACCAACGGCACAACCATTATGACCGCCGTCGGCACGCTGGAAAGCTATCGCGCCCGATTGATGAGCCGGGTAGCGGACATCGCCGGCGCACTCAGCCTCGAAGCCCTGCATGGCACGCCGCTCGCTTTCGATGCCCGTATCCACAATTTGCGCCCGTTTCCGCGTCAGGTAAATTGCGCCAATTATATGCGCGAACTGCTGGCGGGCAGCGAATTCACCCGCCATCACGACCCGCACAACGTGCAGGACGCCTACACCCTGCGCTGCATTCCACAGGTTCACGGCGCGGTGCGCGACGCCATCGCCTACGCCTGGTGGGTGTTCGAAATTGAATTGAACGCTGTCACCGACAACCCGCTCATTTTTATCGATGACGATACCGGCGAAATTGACGTGATTTCAGGCGGTAATTTTCACGGCGAACCGCTTGCCATCGCGCTGGATTATCTGACCATGGCGATGACCGAACTGGGCAACATTTCCGAACGGCGGGTGATGCGCCTCACCGATGAAGCCAGCAACGCGCACGTCCTGCCTGCGTTTCTCATCAAACACGGTGGGCTCAACAGCGGATTTATGATTACCCAATACACCGCCGCCGCGCTCGCCACCGAAAATAAAGTGCTGTCGCACCCCGCCAGCGTGGATACCATTCCTACCTCTGCCAATGTGGAAGACCACGTCAGCATGGGCGCGACTGCCGCGCTGCAAACGCGGCAGGTCATCAATAATGTGGAACGGATTTTGGCAATCGAACTGATGGCGGCGGCGCAGGGTATCGACTTCCGCAAAGAAAAACTGGGCAAAAAGGCAAAACTCGGAAAAGGAACCCAACCCGCGTATGATTTGATTCGGCAGCATGTGCCATTCATCGAGCATGATGAAATTATGTATCCCCATATGGAAGCCGTGCGCCGGCTCATCCACTCTCGAAAAATCGTTCACGCGGTGAATGGGCGAGTAAAAGACCGTTGGGAACTGTAAAAAATGTCGCCATCGTTTTGAGAAACTGAACATTTGTGCTATAACCTCTGGCACATAATTTTGTTCAGCGTAGGTTTAAAACGATAGGAGGCATTTTATGTCAATCAATAGCATTGGAACAGTTTCATTATTCGTCAGTGACCAACAGCGCGCCAAAAAATTCTATACCGAAACACTGGGGTTCGAGTTGCGGGAAGATATGCCCCTGTACTCGGGCGCACCCGTCCGCTGGATAGCCGTTGCCCCCACCGGTGCACAGACGGAACTCATTTTGTATGAGCCGGATGAAAATTGGGCGCATTACAAACAAGTTATCGGGAAGGCGCAGAACATCAGTCTGAATGTAACCGATTTATCGGGCGTGTATAAAGACTTGAAAGGCAAAGGCGTCGAATTTGTGCAAGAGCCGACTGAACAGCCGTGGGGAAAATTCGCGATGATGGTTGATTCGGAAGGAAACCAGATTCTTTTGGTTGAACCGCATTCGGGTGAATCGGGATAATGGAATACACCGTTGAAAAAACTATCAATCTTCCGCGTGAAAAGACGGTGGCACTGTTTGACGACCCCGACAATTTGCCGAAATGGCAGCCCGGCTTGCGGAGTTTCGACCTTATCAGCGGCGAACGGGGGCAGCCGGGCGCAAAATCGCGGTTGGTTTTCGATACCGGCAAGCGCAAAATGGAAATGATTGAAACCATCACCGCCCGCAACCTGCCCGATGAATTTTCCGCCATCTATGAAACCAAAGGCGTCAGAAATATTTCGCGGCATTACTTTTTTGAAGACGAGCCCGGCAAAACCCGCTGGGTGAACGAAAATGAATTTTACTTTTCGGGTATGATGAAAATTGTCGCGCTTTTTATGCGCAGCGCATTCCCAAAACAAACCGCCGCTTTTATGGATGACTTCAAAACTTTTGCAGAAAATGCCGAATAGTTTTCGGCGGAAACACCGTGACCACAGATTTTTCCGTTTGGTTTAACCATGACATCCTCAAAAAAATAGTGTCCATTTGGCAGCAAAATTCGCAAGAGGCGTATCTGGTTGGCGGCGCCGTGCGCGATGGATTGCTCGGACAGCTTGCTGCCGATTCCGACCTCGATTTGCTGGTTCCGCGCGATGCGTTGGCTGCATCCCGTCGGCTGGCAGATGCGCTCGGTGCGGCGTTCTACCCGGTTGACCCCGTGCGCGGGGTCGGGCGGGTGGTCTTTTCTGACCGCCGTTATCTCGATATCGCCGACTTTCGCGCCCCCACGCTCGAAGGCGATTTGCGCGACCGCGATTTTACCATCAATGCCATCGCGCTCCGTTTGAACCCGGACCATCCCCAATTGATTGACCCCACCGGCGGACAATCTGATTTACAGGCGAAAATTATTCGCGTAGCCAGTGATGTGGCTATCCAAAACGACCCGCTTCGAGCCGTGCGCGGGGTGCGATTGGCGCAAACGCTGGGGTTTGAAATTGAGCCGGAGACCAGTGCGCGGATTTCTGCGGGGGCAAAAGGGTTGAATAGCATTTCGGCGGAACGGTTGCGCGATGAACTGCTGAAATGCTGGCGTGCGCCGTCGCCCGGTGCGGCAACCGATATACTGCGCGAATACGGCTTGCTGGCGGAAATTCTGCCGGAGGTGCTGCCGATGGTCGGGGTGGCGCAATCCCCGCCGCACCATTTGCCCGTGTGGGAACATTCGCTGCGGGCGATGGACAATTGCCGCGACCTGCTGGCGCTGGCTGAATTTCAATCGGAATTGACCGCGTATTTTCAAACCGAGCTTCCGGGCATTCTCACCCGCGCCGAGTTGATGCCGCTGGTTGGTTTGTTGCACGATGCGGGCAAGCCGTCAACCCGGTCGGTGGATGAGAACGGGCGTATTCGGTTTTTCAATCACGAGCAGGTGAGCGCCAAAATTGCGGATACTGTTTTGCGCCGTTTGCGTTTCAGCGATGCTGCGCGGAAATTTGTGGTGTCGGTGGTGCGCCATCATATGCGACCCATATTGCTGGCAAACGAACCATCGGTGACACCACGCGCCATTCACCGATTTTTGGTGGCTGTTGGTGATGCTGCGCCTGCTGTGGCGATTTTTTCGCTGTG
>JANTHQ010000155.1 GCA_024762375.1 Anaerolineaceae bacterium | reverse complement strand
GGGGCGCGAAGGGTTGCTCGCGCCGGATGTGATAAAATCGGAAGCGCAGAAGCTCGCGCTCATCTGGAACCGGGTCACGCCGGAAAAACAGTGGCACGGCGCATTCGGCTATCCCGTCACCGATCCGCGCATCACATCGAATTTCGGCACGCGGCGCAGTTACGGCGGCGGCGCGATAAACGGTTATCACGCCGGCACGGATTTCGGCGGTAATGGCGACCCGATTTACGCCCCCGCTGCCGGAACGGTGGTGCTGGCGGAAAAATTGAATGTGCGCGGCAATGCGGTGCTGATTGACCACGGGCTGGGCGTTTACAGCGGCTACTGGCATCAGAGCGAATCGGTGGTGCATGTGGGCGACCATCTGGCACGCGGCGATTTGATTGGCTATATCGGCAATACCGGTCTGGTGACCGGACCCCATCTGCATTGGGAAATGCGGGTGGGCGGCATCGCCGTTGACCCGTTACAGTGGGTGGCAGAGGATATGGAACCGACCGGTGGCGAATAATTCAGATTTTTGGAAAACGATAAAATTCTCGCTGAAAACAGTGGGGCTGCCGATGCTGCTGCGCAGTGCGCGATACAGCATCCAAAAAGCGCACGCCGAATTGAAATTCGCCGACCCGTTCCATCCCCGCGACGGGCTGGGCGTGTGGTGGGAAGCCGTCAAAAAAAGCGGCGAACCGCTCCCCGCACCGCCACCGTTTTCCGGGCTGAACACCCCCGGCGAAATTCAATCGTGGCGGCAGACCGAGCCAAACGCGGTGGTCATCGTCGCCGAAATCGGTTATATCGAAATTACCGCCATCGCCCCCGCCATCATCCGCGTGCGATTCAATCCGTCCCACAGCACATTCCCCGCGCCATTTTCGTATGCCGTCCAACCGGAAGTGGCAGAATGGAAACCACCCGCTATCTCAATTGAAAAAGGCGAAACCGCGCTGAACATCTCTACCGATGCGCTGACCGTGCGGGTGCATTATGCCGAAGGGTTGATTGACTTTTTGGACAGCGACGGCAATCCCGTCAACACGGACGGCGGCGGCATCGGCTGGAATGACGATTGGGTTGGCATCAGCCGCACCCTGCCCGCCGACTCGCCCGCGTTTGGGCTGGGAGAACACGCGCAACCGGTCAACCTGCGCGGCAAAACATACCCCGTTTGGGCACGCGACCCCGGCGGGCATTATCACACCTCCACCGACCCGCTCTATCAAGCACATCCGTGGCTGGTCAGCCTGCACCAAAATCGAGCATTCGGCATCTTTTTGGATAACACCCGGCTCAGCCATTTCGATTTGGGTGACAGCCACCCGAAACGCGCCATCATTTCCGCCAACGGCGGCGAACTGCGCTATTATTTTATTTTCGGGCCCCAACTGCGCGACGTGCTGGCACGATTTTCGCAACTGACGGGCACGATGCCCTTGCCGCCGCTGTGGGCGCTGGGGTACCATCAAGCCCGCTGGAGCTACAAAACCGAAACCGAAGTGCTGGAATTGGCGCGTGAGTTTCGGCAGCGAAAAATTCCGTGCGATACCATTTATCTCGATATTCACTATATGCAGGACTATCGTGTATTTTCGTGGAATAAAAAGCGATTCCCCAACCCCGCCGAAATGATGAAAACCCTGCGCCCCGACGGATTCAAAATCGTCACCATCATTGACCCCGGCATCAAAGCCGATAAACTGAATGATGTGGCGGAAGACGGCTTGAAAAAAGATGTGTTCGTCAAAATGCCGGATGAATCTGTTTTCAAAGGTCCCGTCTGGCCCGGCGATTGCTATTTTCCCGATTTCACCAACCCGCAGGTGCGCATCTGGTGGGGCGAGCAATTCCGCCAACTGGTGGATGATGGTGTCGCCGGATTTTGGACGGATATGAATGAACCGGCGGTATTCGGTTATGGCGATGCCACCATGCCCCGCACCGCGCTGCACGATTTTGAAGGGCGGTTCGCCACCCACGCCGAAGCGCACAACGTTTATGGCTTGCAGATGGCGCGTGCCACCCACGATGCCATCGGCACACTGCGCCCCAATCGCCGCCCGTTTGTGCTGAGCCGCAGCGGATTCAGCGGCATCCAACGGTATGCCGCCGTATGGACGGCAGACATCGAAAGCACATGGGAACATCTGGCGCTGAATTTGAGCATGGTACTGCAATTCGGGCTGTCCGGCGTGCCGTTCAGTGGCGCAGATATCGGCGGGTTTTACGGCACACCCACCCCCGAACTGTATGCCCGTTGGATGCAACTCGGTGCGTTTTTCCCGCTTTACCGCACCCACTGCGCCGATACCTTCCCCCGGCAGGAACCGTGGTCATTCGGCGCGGAAGTGGAAGCCATCTCCCGCCGCGCCATCGAAATGCGCTACCGGTTGCTGCCCTATTTTTACACCGTGCTGCATCACGCCACCACCACCGGCGTGCCGATGGTGCGCCCCATGCTGATGGAATTTCAGGATGACCCGCGCACGCACGCGCTGGACGACCAATTTATGGTCGGCAGCGACCTGCTCGCCGCGCCGGTGCTCACCCCCGCCACCGAATCGCGGGCGGTCTATCTGCCCGCCGGGGCAGACTGGTTCAACTATCACAGCGGGGAGTTTTTCAATGGCGGACAAACCATCACCGTTGCCGCCAAACTGTCCGACCCGCCGCCGATGTTCATCCGTGCGGGTGCCATCATCCCCCATTGGGATTTGATTCAGCACACCGAACAATTTGCCACACTGCCGACCGTGCATCTGCATTATTATCTGGGTGATGGCGATAGTTGGCTATACGAAGATGACGGCAAGGGGAAAGAATATCAGCACGGGCGATACAAACGAACGCGATTCATCTGCCGCAGCGATGACAGCGGCATCCGCATCACCACCCGCACCGATGGCAAATATGCCCCGCCATACGACACGCTGACATGGCACATTCACAGCCCGCAAGCAATTTCGCCGCTGGCCATCATCGCCGATGATGTCGCCATCACCGAATGGGACATCGAACCGCACGGTATCACCTTTCGCACACCCATCATCCAACGGCTGGAAATTCGGCGGTAAATTGCCACAACTGCACACAATCGCTATACTATCGGCGGGCGGCGAAAGTCGCCCGCATTTTATGCCAAAAGGACAAGCCCACCATGATGCCACCGGGACATATTGCCGTTGGGTTGTTGAGCCGCCATTTGTGGGCGGAAAAACCCGATTGGCGCGGGCTGGCGGGCGCGGCGCTTTTGCCGGATGTGATCGACAAACCGCTGGCGCTGCTGGTTTTCACCGATTCGCACTCAACCCAAAATATCGCCCACTCGCTGCCGGTGCACGCGCTGGTGTTGGTCATCGCGCTGCTGTGGGCGCGTCGCGCGCTGCCATACGTGCTGGCATTCAACAGCCATCTACTGGCAGACCACATGTGGTATCACACCGAAACATTCTGGTATCCGCTGTTCGGTTGGCATACATTTTGGCAATACAAATTTATGAACACCCCGCAAGCAATGGTCAGCACATATCTCGGCATTCTGCGCTACCCCCAAGTTTGGGTGGTCGAAATGCTCGCGCTGGTGTATCTCGGCTGGTTGGGATGGAAATGGGCTATCGCCCGAAATTGGAGGTTCGAGATTCGAGATTGGTTGTCTGCCGGTTCAAATAACCAATAACCAATCTCAAATAACCACATTATGCGTGTCATTACCGGTTCTGCCAAAGGCAAAAAACTGAAAGAAGTCCCCGGCGATACCACCCGCCCCATCACCGACCGCACCAAAGAAGCGTTGTTCAGCATTCTGGGCGATTGGATTGTCGGTGCGCGCGTGCTCGATTTGTTCGGTGGCACGGGTGCCGTCGGCATCGAAGCGTTGAGTCGCGGTGCGGCGCACGTCACATTTGTGGAAAAAGCGCCCGCCGCCACCCGCACCATCGGTGAGAATCTGCGCATCACCGGGCTGGCGAGCGGCGCGCGGGTCATCAAAGGGGATGCGTTCAAAATTCTGCAAAAAGACCACCCGCCGTTCGACATCATTTACATCGCCCCGCCGCAGTATCGCGGGCTGTGGATAAAAGCCCTGCAAATGGTGGATGCGCGCCCCGAACTGCTCACCGCGGACGGCATCGCCATCGTGCAGATTCACCCCAAAGAATTTGAAAACATCCCGCTGGAAAACCTATCGCTGTATGATGAGCGAAAGTATGGCAGTACCCTACTCTGTTTTTATGAAAAACCGGAGGAAACCGAATGATCACTGAAAAACTTGCTCGCATCCGCGCCGAGATGCCCGTCACCGAGAATGCCGCATATCTGAACACCGGCACGTCGGGACCGCTCTCGAAACAGACCATCGCCATCCTAACCGAGGAAAACACCCGCGAACTGATGAACGGACGTGCCGACATGAAAAGTTACGTCCGTTTGAGCACGGCAAAAGCCGGGCTGCGGCAGGCGTTCGCCGATTTGACGGGCGCAACCCCCGCCGAAATTGCACTCACCCACCACACCACCGAAGGGATGAATATCGTTTCGCACGGGCTGAATTTCCAGCCGGGTGACGAAATCATCACCACCACTCTGGAACACGAAGGCGGGCTGTTACCACTGTATGTCCTCAAACAGCGGCGCGGTGTCACCGTAAAAACGGTTGATTTGATGAATGTGGCAGACGATGCGGAAATCGTCCGCCGGTTGGAAGCCGCAATTTCCCCGCGCACACGACTGCTCGTTTTTTCGCACGTGGCATGGAACACCGGACAGCGGTTGCCACTGGCGGAAATTTCGGCGATGGCACGGCGGCATCAGGTGCTGACGCTGGTGGACGCGGCGCAATCGGTGGGGGCAATCCCGCTCGATTTGCCCGCCAGCGGCGTGGATTTTTACGCCATGCCCGGCCAAAAATGGCTGTGCGGCATCGAAGGGACGGGCGCGCTGTACATTCGCCGCGAACGGCTGGGCATGCTATCGCCGACATTCATCGGGTATGCCAGTTTGGAAGATTCCTCCATGTTCGATTATGATGGCGCGTTTATGCTGGCGGCCGGCGCACGCCGGTTCGAGGTCGGCACGGTGGACCGTCCCGGCATCCACGCCATGCTGGCCAACATGCGCTGGCTGGCAGATGAAATCGGCTGGGAATGGATTTTCGAGCGCATCGCAGCGACGGCAACGATGACTTTCAACGCGCTGAACTCGCTTTCGGGGGTGACAGTCATCACCCCGCAAGCCGGGCAATCGGGGCTGATAACCTTCAATTTGGATGGTTACGACCCCGCGCGGGTGGTAACCAAACTGGTGCGACAGAATATCATCATTCGTTTTTTGCCGTACCCGTATGCCCTGCGGGTGTCCACCGGTTTTTACAATACCGAATCCGATATTGACCGTTTGCTCGGCGCGCTGGAAGATGTGCTGTCTCACAGCCCGGATGACCTGCCGGAGTTTATCCCGCCACGGTGACCCCGATGCAATTTCCGCTGGTTGAACCATTTTCACTCGCTGCGCCGCCCGATGCGCTATTCGCGCGGGTGGCGCATTTGCCGCAAGCGATATTTTTGGACAGCGCCGACGCGCCGAGCACATTGGGGCGTTTCAGTTTTATCGCCGCAGACCCATTTTTGCGCATCACCGCCA
>JANTHQ010000154.1 GCA_024762375.1 Anaerolineaceae bacterium | reverse complement strand
TTAAATCGTAATTGATGCCGGTGCTGCCACCGATTTTTAATACAAACATAGTTTCAAGTCCAAAGTTTCAAGTTTTGACCCCCTCCCGTCACCTGCGGTGACGGGAGGGGGTTACGTATTTTCACACATCACCCCGGATGCAAGCCCGGAAAACCGAGTCCGGCACGTTCATCGAAGCCGCACATCAGGTTCATCGCCTGCACCGCCGACCCCGCCGCGCCTTTCATCAGATTGTCGATGGCGGAGATGACCACCACCCGATTCGTGCCTTCGTCCACCGCAAAACCGATGTCGCAAAAGTTTGTGCCCGCCAGCAATTTTGGGTCGGGATAGCGGTGAATGCCCACCCGACTTTTCACCAGCCGGATGAACGGCTCATCGCGGTATGCCGCACGATACAGTTTCCACAATTCTTTTTCCGGCAGCGATTCTTTCAGAAAACAATGGCTGGTTGCCAGCGCGCCGCGCACCATTTCGATAGCGGTGACCGAGAAATGCAGGTCGAAACCCGCGCCCAATTCCTGCCGAATTTCCGCCTGATGGCGGTGTCCAGTCGGTTTGAACGAACGCACCGAGCCGCTTCGCTCCGGGTGGTGCGAACTTTCATTCGGGCGGCCGCCAGCCTCCGATGAGCCGACTTTCACTTCCGTGACCACCGTTTCGAGCAGCCCCGCGTCCGCCAGCGGCGCAATCCCCAGATTCGTCACGGTGGCATTGCACCCCACCCCGGACACATACCGCGCAGACTGCAATTCCGCGCGGTGGCGCTCCGGCAGGCCGTACACAAATTTTTCCAGCCATTGGGGATTGGGGTGCGGCGCGCCGTACCATTGCGCGTATGCCGCCGCGTCGCGCAAACGAAAATCGGCGGAGGTATCGATGATTTTGTCCGCCAGCGTGGCGTATTTTTCGATAGCCACGCCGGTGACGCCGTGTGGCTGGGCGATGAACAGCACATCGCACGGCTCAACCGAATCGGGATGGCTGAATTTGAGCATGGTTTGCCCGCGCAGGTTGGGATGCACCACGTGCACAAATCGCCCGGTCTGGCTGGCGGATGTTACCTGCCGGACGGTCACATTCGGGTGGAACAGCAGCAGTCGCAGCAACTCGCCGCCGACATACCCCGCCCCGCCGATGATACTTACACGGGTTTCAGGTTTCAGGTTTTTTGTTTCAGGTTGATTGTTCATTATCCTCTGTTTCCATTTGAAGCATTTTCAAACCATAAAACAGGTCTCGGGCACAGAAACGTGAAACTTTGAACCCGAAACCTGAAACGGCGGCTAGCGCAGCGCCACTACCGCCTCCGCCAGCCGTGCGACGCCATCATCCAATTGGTCGGGCGTCATCGCGCAGTACGGCAGGCGCAGGAAACGCTCGCCACCGCCATTGGGGAAGAATGCCTGCCCGCTGGCAAGATTGAGCGCAAATTGTTCGCGGGCGACAGGGCGCAACGCTTCGGTGGTAATGCCTTCCGGCAAGGTGACGGACAGGAAAAAGCCGCCGTCGGGACGGGTGTATTGCGCATCGGGCAGATGTTTGTCCAGCGCGGCGAGCGTCGCGTCGAGGCGCGGGGCATACAGCGCTTTCAGTTTCTCAATCTGCGCGGGCAAATGCCCGGCATTCAGATATTCAAACACAATTCCTTGCGAAAGCAGCGACGGCGCAATGTAGGTATCCTCGGCAATTTTCGCCACCGCGCGGATGACATCGGCATTGCCCACCACAAACCCGACGCGGGGTCCGGGGCCAATCAGTTTGCTGAACGAAAGCATATGCAGCACACGGTTCGGATTCAGTTCAAACAACGATGGTTGCGCCTCGCCGCGATAGCGGAGCGGGCGGTACGGCGCATCTTCCAACAGCCAGAAGCCGTATGTTTCCGCCAGTTCGACCAGCCGTTGCCGCTTTTCGAGCGAATAGGTTGCGCCGGAAGGATTTTGAAAATCGGGGATGGTATAGAAAAATTTCGGCGTATTTTTTGCCAGTTCACGTTCCAGTGCATCCAAATCTGCGCCATCTGCTTTCAACGGAATGCCGACGATGTTGGCCTGATGACGGTGCAGCAGGGTTATGGTGCGGTCATAGGTGGGCACTTCCACAAAAACGGTGTCCCCCGGTTCGATGAAATGGTAGCCCAGAAATTCGATGAGGTTCAGAGAACCATTTCCGGTGAGCACGTGGTCGGTCTCAACGCCCATCCAGTCAGCAATCCACGCCACCAACGGCGCAAATCCGAAAGATTTGCCATACTGCAAAATCGTTGTGCCATATTCTTTCACAGCTTTTTGTGCGGCACGGCTAAATTCCGCTATTGGAAAAGATTCGGCGGCTGGGACACCGCGTGTAAAATTTAGTAACTCACGAGACACATCAAACTCCTTTGGCAGTTTCAAGTATGGGTTGAAAAAACGAGCGCAGAGGCAGCTACCCCCTGCGCTCGCAAAACACTATTCTATCCGCGGGCCACCGGTCAAGACCTCCGGAGGGCAATCGGGTGCGAATTTTTTGAAATTGTCGATAAACCGCGCGGCGAGCTGCGCGTACTTTCGATGGTACTCTGCTTCGCTTGCCCACGATTTTGCCGGATAGAGCACGCCTTCCGGCACACCGGGGCACGTTTTTGGCACTTGGAACCCAAATACGGGGTCCTCATAATATTCCACGTCGAGCAAATCGCCATTGAGCACGGCATTCAGCAGCGCGCGGGTGTGTTTGATGCTGATTCGCTTCCCAACGCCGTATGCACCGCCCACCCAGCCGGTGTTCAACAGCCAAGTGTTGACCCCATAACGCTTAATTTTCCGCGCCAGCAGGTCGGCATAATACATAGGGTGGTGTACCATAAAAGGCGCGCCGAAGCAAGCGCTGAAAGTGATTTCCGGTTCGTCACCCAAGCCGACTTCAGTGCCGCCAACTTTGGAGGTGTATCCTGAAATGAAATGATACATCGCCTGTTCCAGCGAGAGACGGGCAATGGGCGGCATCACGCCCTGAGCATCGGCGGTCAAAAAGATAATATTTTTCGGATGCCCGCCCCGTTTTTCCGGAATGGCGTTGCTGATATATTCCAGCGGGTACGATGCGCGCGTGTTTTCGGTGATTTCGTCATCGTCCAAATCAATAAGACGGGTGGCGGGGTCGTGTACCACATTTTCCAAAATTGTGCCGAAGGTGTGGGTGGTCGCGTGAATTTCCGGTTCGGCGGTGGGCGAAAGTTGAATGACTTTGGCGTAACAGCCGCCCTCAAAATTGAAAACCCCGCCGTCACTCCAACCGTGCTCATCATCGCCAATCAAATCTCGACTGGGGTCGGCAGAAAGGGTCGTTTTCCCCGTGCCGGACAACCCGAAAAACAAACCGACATCGCCAGCATCGCCCTGATTCGCCGAGCAGTGCATGGTCATCACACCCTCTTGCGGTAGCAAAAAGTTCATCACGGTGAAAATGGATTTTTTGATTTCGCCGCCATAACCGCTATCAGCAATGATTGCCAATTTCTGTTCGAAATTGATGGTGATGAACGTGCTGGAATTTGTGCCGTCAATGGGGCGGTACGCTTTGAACGATGGCACACACACCACCGTAAATTCCGGCACGTGCTGGCGATACTCCTCTTTCGTTTCCGGCAGAATGAACATATTGCGGGCAAACAAGCTGTGCCACGCATTTTCGGTGATAATGCGCACCGGAAAACGATAATCGGGGTCGGCGCCGGCGTAACAGTCTTGGACAAACAGGTCGCGCCCCTGCAAAAAACCCTGCATACGGCTGTATGTTTCGTGAAATTGGTCGGGGCTGATGGGGCGATTGTACTCGCCCCACCAAATTTTATCTTCGGTAGATGGTTCGCGCACGATGAATTTATCTTGCGCGGCGCGGGCAGTATGCTTGCCGGAACGCACGCTGATGGGGCCCATCCGCGTTATTTGCCCTTCGCCCCGAAAAACAATTTCTTCATACAGCGATTCGGTGGGCAGGTTCCAGTACACTTTTCGCAAATTGGTCAAACCGTGATTTTTCAGACCGTAATAACTTTTAAATTCAGCCGCGAATGGCTCGGCGGGTGTTTTTATGTTCAAAAGATTGTTGTTCATCATTCTCTCCATCTCTCGGCTATGGGTTACATCCAATCACGGATTAATTTGCGGTCACCAATATAGATTTCGTTGGGTGCATTCGGGTCGAGCGCCCATTTCATCCGTTCCACGCCTTCGATGGCATCTTTCACGGAACCGGCAAAACTGATGCGCAAGTGTCCTTCCATACCAAATGATGCGCCCGGCACGGCAACCACCAGTGCTTTTTGCAGTAAAAATTGTGCCAGTTCCACCGACCCCATATTGTAAGCGCGAAAATCGGGCAAGCAGTAGAAAGTGCCGCCGGGCGGCGTCACTTTTACATCGGTAAACGAGCGCAATTCTTGCAAAAGCACATCGCGGTTGTTTTGGATGGTGAGCCGCAAATTTTCGACCACGTTTTGCCGCCCGGTGAGTGCGCTTTCGGCGGCGGCTTGAGAGATGGTGGAGGGGTTGGAGGTAATTTGCCCCTGCACTTTTGTCACGGTTTCGGCGAGTTTTCGGTTCGTTACCGTCCAGCCGATACGGTATCCGGTCATACCATATAATTTCGAAATACCGTTCACAACAATAACTCGTGTGTTTTCAACATCTTTTTTGGTGAATTCGTATCCCGGTGCGGGGCGATTCCCGTCGAAAACCAGTTTGTGGTAAATGTCATCCATAATCAAATAGATGCCATTGCGCTCGCAAAAATCAACCAGATCGGCAACAAATTCGTTGGAATAGACAATACCGGAAGGGTTATTGGGATTATTTAATATAATGGCTTTGGTGTATGAACTGACCGCATCTTCGATTTCGGCCATTTTGGGAAAAAACGACCCATCTTCGGGGGTGACAACCACCGGTATACCGTACACCATTTTTATCATTTCCGGATAACTGACCCAATACGGCGCGAGAATCACCACTTCATCCTGCGGGTTGATAATGGAGAAAAGGATGTTGTACAGCGATTGTTTCGCGCCGGTAGAGACAACAACATTTTCGGGCGCAACACTGCGCCCATAATTTTCTTCGGTGTACTGGATGATGGCTTTTTTCAGCGCAGGTGTGCCATCGATGGGCGTGTATTTTATGTCACCTTCGCGTAATTTTGCGGCAGACCCCAGCAATGCGGTGATGGGCGCCTTGTTTTTCGGTTCGCCGGCACCCAAATGGATGACCGGCTCACCCTTTGCCCGCAATCGGCGAGCCGTTTCGTTCAGTGCCAGTGTGGGTGAGTCTGTAATGGCGCTGGCAAGTCGACTGATACTCATTGGAATTCTCCTTCCGTATCGTCTAAATTGATGGTTGGTTATTGGCGATTCTTCGCCACATCGAGCACATAATCAACCACGCGGTATGGAATATCCACACCGGTGGTGTCGATGCTGTTTCGAAATTCCATCGTGTAATTCACTTCGTTGACCAGCAGTCGCCCGTCATCGGTTTCGAGCAGGTCAATGGCAACCACACCTCCGCCGACGGCTTTCGCCGCCGCCCGCGAGAGTCGGTCAATTTCGGGGGTAACGGGGCAATTTTCGGCGTGGCCGCCGCGCGCGGTGTTGGTAATCCAGTGGTTGGAATAGCGGTAAATGGC
>JANTHQ010000153.1 GCA_024762375.1 Anaerolineaceae bacterium | reverse complement strand
CCGTCTGTTTTTCCAACATCTGCCATAAATGCCAACTTTGTGCCCGGCAGCGGTTCGCCCAGCACATCATCGGGGGTGACAGTCCGGCCATCGGTCAGTGTGACGGTTTCTCCGGAAACAAGCTTTTTCCGCTCCGGCCCAAACGGAATACCGAGCGCGGTTGCTTTTTCGGGGTTGAATGGGCGGCGCGGTTTCTCTTCAAATAAAAAGCCAAAACAACCCGGCCCACGATGTCGCACGGGGAAGGCGCTCAGTTTGAACGAACCGTTTTCCATAATGGGTGCATCACCCAGCGGGCAATAATCGATGCGGATGGGGGGTGTGGCATTGCCCAGCACCACCTCCTCAATCAGGATTTTCACTCGGCGCAGCGCAGGTTTACCGCCGAAAATTTCAATGTGGTCGATGGCTTCCCACCGGCTGAACGTGGATGCCAGTCCGCCCAGCCCCAAAATGTGGTCCAGGTGCCCGTGGGTGAGCAAAATTTTATCCAACTTACGAAACCCGAGCCCGCTTTGCAGCAGCTGGCGCTGAGTCCCTTCGCCGCAGTCAATCAAAAAACGATAATTTTTATACAGCACCAAATTCGCCGAAAGCCCCCGGCTGACCGATGGCGCAGACGCAGATGTTCCCAAAAAGATAATTTCAAACATAATGGTTCTTTCTGTTGAGATGATTGTGCACACATCGGTGTGCGCGTGAGCATATATTACTGTAAATCGCGTGGTAAATCAATCTGACGCTTTTGTATTTGCCGACTGTTCGTCGGGCGTAGGGGAGTTGATTGGTTGCCGTCAGGCAATATGGCTTAAATGTGATATGATAATGACGGATTTAATGACCGCAGTATAAATATTTCGTAAAATTAAATATTTGCACCCTGAAAAGTATTGACTTCTGATAAAAAGTGTCATAAAATGATAATACCAGCAAATATTTTAATGCTTTTTTAATACAAATGTGCTACCATACAGGTAGTGTAAAATGGAGATGTGCGGACTACCCAAATACTTTTTTGAAATTTGAGAAAGGTAGGGCACACGATTATGCCAGAGGAAAAAGATATGACAACAACTTGGGCGCCAGACGAGGCACTGTTTCGGCTTTCGGTAGCCAGTTTAGCCAAAACAGCGCCGGTATCTCCGGCAGAAGAGCGCCGTTTGATTTTAGAGATGGTGGATGGACGCAAAGCCAAAGAAATTTTGGATACAAATCCACCCGCCGATGAAACTGAACGCGCAGAATTGGAAGAAAAAGTAAAACGTGGCCTTAAGGCACGGGAAACATTAATTGTTTCAAACGGGCGACTGGTCATTAGCATCGCCAACCGTTACACCGGGCACGGGCTGACACTTGCAGAAGTTTCGCAAGAAGGGGTGCTTGGCCTCATCCGCGCCATCGACAAATTCGATGCCGACCGCGGTGTGCGATTGAGCACTTACGCCAGTTACTGGATTCGGCAGAGCGTCAGCCGGGCGGTGGCCGTACAAACACGAACCATCCGTTTGCCGGTGCACAAAGTTGACCGGCTCGGTGTGGTGCGGAAAGTGATGAACCAACTCACTCAAGAGTTGGGGCGCACCCCCGAAATCAAAGATGTGGCCGCCGCATTGGGCGATACGCCCGAACAGATTGAGGCCTTGTTGTACGATGGGCAGGAAACACTCAGTTTGGAAGACCCGGTGGGCGATGACAACGCCACCCTCGCCGATTTCGTGATGGAAGAAGATGTCACCAAATTGGAAACGGAGGTTGACCGTCACCTGTTGCAACAGGAAATTCAAGAAGCACTGGCGACGCTCACCGCGCGCGAAAGCCGCATTATGGAACTGCGGTACGGTTTGCGCGACGGCCATCCGCTCACCCTGCAAGATGTTGCCGAGCGGTTTGGTTTAACCCGCGAGCGCATCCGCCAAATTGAAAAAGAGGCATTGGCAAAACTTCGCCACCCGGAAAAAGCGCTGCGCTTGCGCGCGTTTATCTAGCCCTCACATTCTCCAAACAGAAGCCCCGCGAAATGCGGGGCTTTTTTTGTAACCGGTGACGGTTGTCATTGCGAGCCGAAGGCGAAGCAATCCCCCCGTGGGGTATGGAGAACACTTCGGGCTATGCCCTCGCAATCACATTTCGCGCACTTTTGTGCCATTACCGAGACTCGGACATCTGTTACTGTTGCGCATACCGTTTGGCGATATTCGGTATCAGATACTCATCAAAAGTGCGCGAAACATCATAATCGGGTTGCCACCCCCAATCTTTCCGTGCCGACGAGTCATCGACATCGGCGGGCCAGCTATCCACAATTTGCTGGCGTTTCGCATCCGGTTCAAACGTAATTTCGGCATCGGGGAAATATTTCTGCACCAAATCTTTTATCTCGCCCGCCGAAAGGCTGAAACTGCCCACATTATATACCAAATGTCTCAAATCGGATTTTTCGGGCTTGCTCAAATCTATCAGCGCTTTGATGGCATCGGGCATTGCCATAAACGGGATGCGGGTATCGGGGCGGACAAAACACGCATACGGCTTACCTTGCGCCGCACTGTGAATCATCTCCGGCGCAAAATCGCTGGTGCCGCCGCTGGGCAGCGTAAACGCGCTGATGAGCCCCGGAAACCGCACCGAACGGAAATCCACGCCATACGGTTCGGGGTCGGCGGCAAGTTGGCGATAATAGCGGGCATAATATCGCCCCAGATGCTCGCAGTACATTTTATTGCAGCCGTACATGGTGGTTGCCATATTCCACGCATACTCTTTCACCGGTCCGGCATACGATTTCGTTTGCAGGTCGGGTAGCCCATACACCGCGATGGAGCTGGGGAACAGGAATTTCACCGAGCGTCCCTGCCAGCGCGATTGTTCAATCGCCAGATGGAGGAGGTTCAACGTGCCCTGCACATTCACCCGATGCGCCAATTCGGGCGTAAACTCGGCGCGGGTGGACAGCAGCGCCGCCAGATGGTAAATTTCGGTGATGGCATACTCGCTGACCAGCCGTTCAAACAGCCGGGTGTCCAGAATATCGCCTTCAATTGCCGTGTGACACATCGCTTTCAGCGGTGCATCCAGTGGGCGAATGTCGATTGCCAAAATTGCCGTGCGTTGAGTTTCGGCCAAGTATTTGATGAGTGCTTGCCCAATTTCACCATTTGCCCCGGTGATGAGGGTTACTTTTTTTCGCATCAGTCCTCCGTTGGATGGTGTGAACGTATTTTTTTTGAATTCGATTCCCCGTAATTTTCCAACCGCCACCGATATTTTTACCCACTGTCACCAAATGGTCAAATTTTTGCGTGCTGAATGTCAGCAAAGGGTATTGTCAGCCGCGCCGGGGTTTGCTATAATGGAGGCAGTTATTGCCATTCAAACATTTTAACATTTTCGTGGAGGAGATGACATGGACATCGGGAAAGCATTTACATTTGTAACAGATGATGAAAATTGGATTATGAAACTGGTTATCGGCGGGATTATTATGCTCATTCCCATCGTCAATTTTGCCGGATTTGGCTATATGGCAGAAGTGATTCGCCGGGTGAGAAATGATGACCCCGACGCACTGCCGGATTGGGGCGATTTTGGGCAGTTTTTCGCCGATGGGTTGAAACTGTTTGTGGGCTTTTTCATCTATGCCCTGCCGATGGTGCTGGTGGCGTGCGTGGTGGCGGGTATCGGTGCGGCGACGGGGTCGCTGGGCGATAGTGCCAATTCCGACACGCTGGGCGGCGCAATGGCAATTGTGATGATTGGTGCGCAATGCATCATGTTTTTGCTGGCGCTCATCCCCACCCTGCTGGCGCCCGCAATTTTCGCCCGCTTTGCCGAAGAAGGCACCATTGGCTCGATGCTTCGGTTTGGGGATGTGATTGGTTTTGCCACCGCCAACTTGGGCAGTTATATCGTGGTACTGCTGATTAGCGCCGTGGTGATGTACATCATCGCCCCACTGGGTGTGATAGCCTGTGTTGTCGGTGTGATATTCACCGCGTGGTGGGCATATCTGGTGTTCGCCCACCTCACCGGGCAACTGGCGCGCCAAAATTCGATGATGGTGTAAATTAGGTTGACATGCTGAGTACACTTTCCAATTTGGCGGCGGCATTCGGGCTTTCGACCGCATCCGGGTTGAATGCCTACCTGCCGCTGCTGGTTGTGGCACTGACCGCGCGCTATACCAATTTAATCACGCTCAACAAACCGTGGGATGTTTTGACCAGTCCGTGGGTTATCGGCGTGCTGGTGGTACTGCTGCTCATCGAAATGACAGTGGATAAAATTCCGGCGGTGGACACCCTTAATGATATTATCCAAACGGTGGGGCGTCCGGTGGCCGGGGCGATTGTTTTCGCCGCCAGCAGTGGCACATTCGGCGAGTTGAACCCGGTGCTGGCGTTTATCGCCGGGTTGATATTGGCGGGTAGTGTGCATGCCGCCAAATCCACTGCCCGCCCGCTTGTCACGGCAACGACGGGTGGCACGGGCAATTGGCTGGTCAGTATGGCAGAAGATGCTGTCTCGCTGATGACGGCAGTGCTGTCGGTGCTAGTGCCGCTGTTGATGATGGTTGTTATCGTGAGCGTGATGATTTTCGTCGCGTGGCGCTGGTCGGCGCGCCGGCGGCGAAAGTTACTGCGTGAAACGTGATGTGTGATTTTTGCAACTCTGCAACTGTACTACTTTAAACTGACGACCGACCACTGACTGCCACTTTGAAACCGGAAACTTGAAACCTCAAACTACCCCAAAGGAGACCATAATGTCAACAAGCCCGCAATTGCCACAGCAATACCACTCACAGTCGCCATCAGACAGCACCGACACCATTGCTATGATTATCGAAATCGTATTCGGATTATTCGGATTGTTGGGGCTTGGCTGGTTGTATGTCGGGAATTTCGTTTTTTCGCTTGCATTTCTTTTTGGCTATTGGATTTTACTAGCCATTGAAGGTGTTATCATTGCCTTTTCGGGCGGGTTGTGCGGTTGCCTTTTCTTCCCGCTGAATATCGTGCTGATAGTGGTTTCCGGCATCAAAGTTCGAGACCACGTGCGCCGAACTGGTGCTTCCGGCTCGATATTGTATGTGATTGTTGCGCTGGTGTTGGCGCTGCTACTGCTGTGCGTGGTTGGCGGCATCGCCGTGGTTGCTTTCGGCGGGTTGGCGGCACTGAGTGACCAGTTGAATAATTTTTAGGGTGTGTTGACGTTTCATTGTTTGCCGGGATAAACCTCATACAATTCAATCTGACTCGATTGTCATTCCGGAAATTCGCCCGGCGAATTGTCCGGAATCCACAGCGTAAATCTGTGGATTCCCGCCTTCGCGGGAATGACATTGCCAAAAGGCAATAACGCTGAAAATGGATTGTGTGAGTTTCAAATAGTTTCTCTATCAGGGTGAGAAATCGACAAACGTCAACAGAACCTCAATCAAAAACGGGGCTGCCGATGCCGGGCAGTCCCGTTTGTTTCACACTGTTTCACGGAGTTTTCCCCCGCGTTATGCTAACTTATCCACAGAGTTATCCACATGCGTGGATAACTTTCCATAATATAGTACAATGGTACTAGTATCCCTGTACTAGTTTCAACCGAATTCTACCATTTCCAGCCAATTTTGTCCAATTTCGACATCCACTTTTAATGGCACCGATAGCCGGTAGGCATTGACCAT
>JANTHQ010000152.1 GCA_024762375.1 Anaerolineaceae bacterium | reverse complement strand
TGTGGGGCGAAACCGAAAATCGCTGGGAATACGGGCGGTACGGCAACCCCACCATCCGCGCTGCCGAACAGAAAATCGCCGCGCTGGAAAACGGGGAAGACGCCGTGCTCTTTTCCAGTGGTATGGCAGCCATCACTGCCACACTGATGACGTTTCTTTCGGCGGGCGACCATATCATTTACACCGATGACTCATACCGTCGCACCCGCGATTTCATCGGTAACCACCTGAAACGGTTCGGGGTCGAAACCACCGTCGTGCCGATGGGGGATTTCCCCGCGCTGGAAGCCGCCATTCGCCCGAACACCAAAATCATCTTTTCCGAATCGCCGACCAACCCCTACTTGCGTGTGCTCGATTTGGAAAAACTGGTGGCGATTGCCCGACCGCACGGCATCAAAACCATTGCGGATAGCACCTTCGCCACGCCGGTGAACCAGCGCCCGCTGGAATTTGGTGTGGATTTGGTGGTGCATTCCGCCACCAAATATCTGGGCGGGCACAACGATTTGCTGGCGGGCGCGGTGTGCGGCTCGGAATATCTGCTTGCTGCTGTGCGCCAAACGCAGGGCGTGTTCGGTGCGGTCAGCGACCCCAATTCGGCGTACCTGCTGTTGCGCGGGCTGAAAACCCTGCCGCTGCGAGTACGTCAGCAGAACAAAACTGCCCAACGGCTGGCAGAATTTCTGCAGGGGCATCCCGCCGTGCAGGAAGTACACTATCCCGGCTTGCCATCGCACCCCGACCACGCCACCGCCACCGCGCAAATGGACGGTTTCGGCGGGGTGGTCAGTTTTGTGCTCGATACCGATTTCGCCGGTACGGGCGAATTTATCGACCGGCTGGAAATCCCGCTCATCGGGCCGAGTCTCGGTGGGGTGGAAAGTTTGGTCAATCAAGTGGCGCTGGTCAGCTATTTTGAACTTTCATCGGAGGAACGGGAAGCCATCGGCATAAAAGATAGTCTGGTGCGTTTTGCCGTCGGTATCGAAGACCCCGATGACATCATCGCCGATGTGGCGCAGGCGCTCGACCATGCTTTTGACACCACCACACTCTCGCTGGAAAACGGATTTATGGTGATGCCCCGCGTGTGATGGTTATTGGAGATTGGGGATTCTCGTTCCCTCCCTCTAGCAGGGGGAGGGCTGGGGCGGGGGTGGAAATTCACCCATCCGCAGACGACTGATTGCAACCCTGCAACATAGGCTCGCGATGAGCGAAACAATGTTCAAACAAGAAAAAAGAGTCCACAGATATACACAGATAAACACTGATTTTCTATGTTTCTATGAATATCTGTGTCCATCTGTGTTTATCTGTGGATTGAAAAAACTTATCCCGGACCGGTGTTTGCAACTTTACAACTTTGTACTAAAATTCCCGATATGAAAATCACCGACAAACTTTTAAAACAAATTTATGCCCACGCCGCCGAGACATATCCCCGCGAGTGTTTCGGTTTTTTGGTGGGCACGGCTGAAAACGGCGGCTGGGTGCATCGAGTGGTGCGCGGCACGAACCTGAACACCGAACGCAACGACCGCTTCGAGATGGACCCGCTGGAATTCGTTAAAACCGCCCGCGCCGCCGAAAAAGACGGATTCGATGTCATCGGGCTGTACCATTCTCACCCCGATTGGACACCCATCCCATCTCAAACCGATTTGCTGTCGGAAGTGGAAGGCTTCTTTTATATGATTGTCTCCGTTTTCCAAAAACAGCCGCTCAACACCGGTTTGTGGCAGATTGCCGCCGACATTCCACGCCGATTTATGCCTTTGCCGCTGGAAATTGTGGATGAACGAGAGGCCCCGAATGACTGACCCGCTGGCACGCTACCACCGCCAAACCATCTTTCACGGCATCGGGCGCGCCGGGCAAGAAAAATTGCTGGCGGCGAAAGTGGTCGTCATCGGCTGCGGGGCAACCGGCACGGTCATCGCCAACCATCTGACACGCGCCGGGGTCGGCGAACTGGTGGTGGTTGACCGCGATTTTATCGAATTGAACAACTTGCAGCGACAAATGCTGTTCGATGAGAACGATTTGCATGCCGCCCTGCCGAAAGCCATCGCCGCCGAACGGAAACTGCGCGCCATCAATTCCGAAATCACCGTGCGCGGCATCGTCGCCGATGTGACCGCCGAGAACATCGAACAGTTGATTGGCGGCGCAACGCTGGTGATGGATGGTTCCGACAATTTTGAAACCCGCTATCTGCTGAATGATGCGTGCGTGAAACACGGCATCCCGTGGATTTACACCGGTGCGGTGAGCGGTTACGGCATGAGCCAGACCATCATCCCCGGCGAAACGCCGTGCCTGCGCTGCGTTTTTCCCGACGTGCCGCCGC
Organism: Anaerolineaceae bacterium; assembly: GCA_024762375.1. Lineage (GTDB taxonomy): Bacteria > Chloroflexota > Anaerolineae > 4572-78 > 4572-78 > JANTHQ01. The sequence goes on along the minus strand of JANTHQ010000152.1, from coordinate 3,346 downwards.
CCGGCACATCGCCCACCTGCGACACGGCGGGGGTCGTGGGTCCGGTGGTCGGTGCGGTTGCCAGCATCAGCGCCACCGAAGCCATCAAACTGTTGGTGGGGCAAGGGGAATTGAATCGCGGCATCATTCATCTTGATTTGTGGGATGTGAGTTTGGAGCAATTCCCCACCGGTGTGCCGCGCCCCGATTGCCCGGCATGCGGCCGGCACCGGTTCGAGTTTTTGGAAAACGAAAGCGGCACCGGCGCGTTCAGCCTGTGCGGGCGAAACGCCGTGCAGATTCGCGGGCGAAAAGTTTCGCTGGAAACGGTTGCCGCACAAATTGAAAACGCGGCGACCATCACCGCCCGCAACGATTTTCTGCTGCGGTTCAGCGTGCCGCCCGACTATGAAATTACCCTGTTTGCCGATGGACGTGCCATCATCAAAGGCACCGATGAAGAATCGGCGGCACGGGGGCTATATTCAAAATACATTGGAGCTTGATGAGTATATTTAAACGATTTTTTCGCAAAAAAACAGAAGATATTCCGGTGGTTGAAGCAACCGCTGCCCCCGAACCGGTGCCGGTTGAGCCGCCACCGCCCATCAACGAAATCAGCCCGACAGAATTGCCCGAAATGATGGCGAATGACAGCGGCACGCAGGTGATAGATTTGCGGCTCGATTGGGCATATCAATCGGGGCATATTCCCGGCGCGCAGTCACTTTCGATGATGGAATTGATGTTTCGGATGGATGAATTGCCGCGCGATAAAACGCTGGTGTTGCAGTGCTATCACGGTATCGACAGTTTGGGCGTCGCCGCATACCTGATTCAAGAGGGATGGGCAGCCGAGCAGGTGTATAGCCTGTCGGGTGGAATCGCCGGTTGGGTAGAGACGCACGGTGCGGATTCGCTGGAAAAAGAACCGGCATCCTGAAAACGGCGGCCGGCAAGTTTGAATGGACGGGGTACAATCAATGAAAATTGTGATGAAATTTGGCGGCACGTCTGTGGGCTCGGTTGCCGCGCTGAAAAATGTGGTGCAGATTGTCCAATCTGCCAAAAATGACGGACACCGCCCGCTGCTGGTTGTGTCGGCGATGAGCGGCGTGACCAACAAATTGATTGCCGCCGCCACTGCCGCCGAAGCGGGCGACGAAAACGCAGCGCACGCGGCACGGGCGGAAATCGAGCAGAAACACGCCGATACCACCCGCGAATTGCTGGGCGACTCGGCGGAACGGGATGCGGTGCTGGCAGAGGTTATTCGTTTGCTGGATGAATTTGAAACGCTGTGTCACGGCATCCGCGTGCTGGGCGAACTGACGCCGCGTGCGCTGGATGTCATCAGCGGGCTGGGCGAGCGGATGAACGCGCCGCAGGTTGCCGCCATTTTGCGGGCGAACGGTCTGCCCGCCGCAGCGGTGGATGCGCGGCAGCTTATCGTTACCGATAAACGGCACGGCGCGGCGACGCCGGTCATCGATGCCACCGCCGAGCACACTCAATCGGCGCTGCACCCGCTACTGGCAGCGGGGAAAATCCCGGTCATCACCGGATTCATCGCTGCCACCGCCGACGGTGTGCCGACCACACTGGGGCGCGGCGGCAGCGATTACAGCGCCACCATCATCGGGCGTGCCATTGCCGCCGATGAAATTTGGATTTGGAGCGATGTGAACGGGGTGATGACCACCGACCCGCGCATCGTGCCCGATGCCCGCACCATTCGCCATCTATCGTATGTGGAAGTGGGCGAACTGGCATATTTCGGCGCGAAAGTGCTGCACCCGCGCGCCATTCGCCCCGCTCGGCAGGCGAACATCCCCGTGCGGATGCTGAACACTTTCGACCCGACCCATCCCGGCACGCTGATTGACGGCAACATTCGGACAGATGGGCGCGCCGTGAAAGCCATCACCGCCATCAAAGATATGAGCATTATCACCATCGCCGGAACGGGGATGATGGGCATTCCCGGTGTGGCAGGACGCACGTTCAGCGCGGTGGCGCGCACCGGAACCAGTGTGCTGATGATTAGCCAAGCCTCATCCGAACAATCCATCTGTTTTATGGTGAAAACCGCCGAATCGCCAACGGTGATTGCCGCGCTGGAAGAGGAATTGGCGCGCGAACTGGAACGCCGCGATTTGGACGAAATTTCGGTGCAAGATGAAACGGTCATTCTGGCGGTGGTCGGTGCGGGGATGAAAGGCACACCGGGCATCAGCGCGAAAGTCTTCGGCGCGCTGGGACGGGCGGCAATCAACATCATCGCCATCGCGCAGGGCAGTAGCGAGTATAACATTTCGCTGGTGGTGGCGCAGGGCGACGCGAACGCCGCCGTGCGGCTCATCCACGATGAATTTGACATGGGGCAAGAATCAACGTAGGGTGAACGTGGGGAAGTTAATTTGATTTTCGGCCCGGAAAAGTGTTATAATGCTTGCAGGTTCCCCCGTGGCATTTGTGCAAACGACGACGCTTCTGTAAAATATTCTGTTGCGTTTCGGCGTGCAACATTTGCCGGTTTTGTGCGTAAAGCAATTAGTGGGAACGGAAGCATCGTATGAAACGAAAATCTCCAATCGCAGCAATCGGGTTGGCAACGGGGGCGGTCGCGCTGGAATCGGCGATGCCCACCCTGCAAAAGGTGATGTTTGCGCTGAACGCCACGCTGAATGCCGCCGCCAATTCGCTGTCCATTCAACTGAATAACCTGCTGGCAACACCGACATCTACCACACTGTTACCCACGCTGCAACGAGTTGCCGAAAATGGCTATTACCATCTGACCGCCACCAATTTGTGGAACTACGCCATCATTTTGACCGCCGTCATTCTGGAAGGGCCTATCGCCACCATGCTCGGCGGCGTTTGGGCTTCGATGGGGCGGGTGAATTTCTGGGCGATTCTGATGGTTTCGATGGTTGCCGGAATGATGGCAGACAGTTTTTGGTATTTTCTGGGCTTTTTCGGACGAGAACAGGTGATTCAGCGCTGGGGACATTTCCTTAAAATTGATTTGGCAACCATCAACAAAATTGAAGCGGTGCTTTTTGGTTCGGATAGCCGCCGCGTGATATTTACCTCAAAACTTACCAGCGCGCTGATTATCCCCACGCTGGTGGCGGCGGGCATCACCGAGATGGGCTGGCGACGGGTGATGCGCACCATGCTGCCCGCGCAATTTTTGTGGTCGCTGGGGATGACATCAGTCGGATTTATTGCCGCCGATTCATTTGCCCGCTTCAGCCACGATTTTCAGCACTGGGGGTGGGTGCTCGGTGCAACCGTGGCGACGCTGTATATCGGGCGCATCGTCTATCGCTGGCGAAAAACCTCCCGGCAATTTTAATGA